>CALVKO010000016.1 GCA_944332725.1 uncultured Bacilli bacterium | reverse complement strand
TTTACTTTCCATCTTTTACCTACACCCCTTTTTGTACACTACGATATCCTTTACAATACAATATAATTATAACATACCTACTTTTTTTGTCAATATTAATTGTCGACTATTGTCGAAAATTGTGTTATTTTTGTGAAAATATCATGTCAAATTTGTTATAATATAATTGGTGGTAAAATGAAAGTTATATATACTATTTTTATTAGTTTTTTATTTATTGTTAATGTAAACGCTCAAAAATTAGAAGTTACTTTAGATAGTTGTGTCGATGGAGATACTGCTTGGTTTATTTTAGATAATGAAAGAATAAAAACTAGATTTTTAGCCATTGATACCCCTGAATCTACTACTAAAAAAGAACCATATGGTAAAGAAGCTAGTGATTTTACTTGCAATATATTAAGTAATGCTAATAAAATTGAAATTGAATATGATCCTAATAGTGATAAATTAGACAAATATGATAGGCATTTAGTTTGGGTATTTGTCGATGACACATTGTTACAAGATTTAATTATTAAAAAAGGTCTTGGAAAAATCGCTTATTTATATGGTGATTATCAATATACATATATTCTAGAAGCAAGTGAGTTAATTGCTAAAACTAGCAAAATTGGTATTTGGAGTGAAACAAATGATTATTTATATGTTATACTAAGTATTATTCTTTTTGTTATAATTTTAATAGTTTGTATTTTTAATAAAAACTTTAGAAAAAAAGTATTTAAAAAAATATTAAAAAAGCTTTAGGTTTTCCTAAAGTTATTTTAAATTATAAGATATATATTCTTCATTTATATCTTTTGTTTCTTCTAGTTTGGTACTAGGCGTACTAATAATAGTTATCCCTAACATAATAATAATAAAGGCAATAATAGTTTTATCTTTTAACATTTCTTTCATAATTCAATCTCCATTCTTTTAATAAAATAAATTTTTTCAATCTTATTTTCAAATATTACTGGTTTGTAATCTTTATATCTTTCTTTAATTTCCTGATTTAATTTCTTAATCAGCAGATAAACTTTTCTTTTACTATAACCAGTTAATAATTGAATATCTTTAATTGTATAGTATTCCATAGCACCCTTCCTTTCATGATTTAATTTTATCACGAACAAATATTCGTGTCAATATATTTTTTGTGAAAAACGAAAATTTGTTTGACAAATGTAAATTTATATGTTAAGATGTTAATAGAAAGTTAAAAGGAGGTTTTTACTTTGGAAAAATTAACTAATCAACAAGAAAAAATGTTAGACATAATAAAAAAATATGTTGTTAAACACGGATATGCACCAACAGTAAGAGAATTATGTCAAGAGATGAATTTGTCTAGTACAGCAACAGTTCAAGTCCATTTAAATAACTTAGAAAAAAAAGGATATATTAAAAAAGAAGAAAGTAAAAATAGAACAATAGAAATATTAGTTGATAATGAATATGAAATTAAAAATGAATTAATCATAGAAGTACCATTACTTGGGAAAATTACTGCTGGTAATCCAATTGAAGCTATTGAAAATCCAGATGAATATTTTAGTTTACCATCATATTTAATTCCTAAAAATAAAGATGTATTTACATTATTAGTAAGTGGTGACAGTATGATTAATGCTGGTATTTTAGATGGCGATATTGTTATAGTTGAAAGAAAAAATACCGCTAATAATGGAGAAATAGTCGTAGCAATGACTGATGAAAATGAAGTAACTTTAAAAACATTTTATAAAGAAAAAGATCATTTTAGATTGCAACCAGAAAATGATACAATGGCACCATTTATTATGGATAATGTCACAATTTTAGGTAAAGCTATTGGTTTATATCGAAAAATATAAAATATTTTCAATTTTATTACATATAATAAATATATAATAATACATTAGTTAAAAGTCATTAACTTGACATTTATTAAAAACTATAGTATTATTATATCACCGGAGAGGAATTCTCGTCAGGTCGATAGTTAGGATACGATTTTTTTAATTAAGCGTGCTGTTATTGTACGTCGCCCTAACTGGGAAAAAGTCACATTTGTGACTTTTTTTCTTTATTATGGAAGAATTATTTTAAAATCAACGACCTTTGATAATGATAAATCATTATCAATAACCATTCTTCTAATTGTTCCTGCTAACAAATCTGCTGCTTGAACAACATAACTTTTACCAGAATCTTGATAAGTCACTTTAACTTCTAAATCGGAAAAAACAATAGGATTTATTTTACCAGAATAGTTATAATTACATATTCCATATTTTAATTCCTCAATTAATCCATCACGTAAATTGTAATAACCGTTACTTTTCGTACTTTGTTGATCGATATTAACAATTAAACGAATCGGTTTTGTCGCATTAATATTACCGTTTTTTATTAAATCCTTAATTATTTCTTTTATCATTCTTCTAATTGAATAATCTAAAAACCTTCCTTTTGCTGCCTTACTTTCTTTAATGTGTTCATATACATCATCATTTTTTATTATTAACGCAACTACATAATATTTTTTTATATAGTTCATTATTCTCCTTTTATCTGTTTTTTTTATATTAGTATTCTTAATTTCAGGACAATTATTTTGACATAAATCTTTAGAATTACAATAACTGCACTTTATATCACTAATAATACTTCTATATTGTGTAATAAATTTATCTTTTTCTTTTTTTGATAAGAAAACTAATCCTCCATAAACACTTATATGTTCTTTTGAAGTTAGTTTTCCCGAGTCATCTAAATTAATATATATTTCTTGTATTTCATTCATCCAAAATCCCCCTTTAAATATTTTTATTATATCATTTATTGTCATAAATTAAAATCAGGAGCATCCCTAATTTAGAATTATTCCTGATTTTTTTCTAATTTAACTAATACTTCTCTAGGTTTAGATCCGTTAGATGGTCCGATAATACCTCTTTCCTCTAATAAATCAATTGCCCTAGCAGCCCTATTATAGCCTAATCTAAATCTTCTTTGTAATAATGATGCACTAGCCTTACCTTGCGTTACAACAAATTCTACTATCTCATTATATAGTGGTTCTTCCATTGCATCATCAGTCATCGTTGTAGCACCTTTCACATCTTCAGAAGCAACTTGCATTGATTCATCATATCTTGCTTTTTGTTGTGATATTGTATAATCTGCAACTGCTTTAATTTCTTCATCAGATATAAATGTTCCTTGAACTCTTATTGGAATATTTTCACCTTGTGGTAAAAACAACATATCTCCTTTACCTAATAATTTTTCAGCACCTGTCATATCCAATATTGTTCTTGAATCAATACTTGAAGAAACAGCAAATGAAATACGAGATGGTATATTAGCCTTTACAACACCAGTAATTACATCAGTAGATGGTCTTTGAGTAGCAACAATTAAATGAATACCTGCCGCTCTTGCCATTTGCGTAATTCGCATAATAGATTCTTCAACTTCTTTAGCGGCAACTAACATTAAATCTGCTAATTCATCGATTATAACTACGATATATGGTAGTTTTTTAATTTGACCAAATTCATCTTTTATTTTATTTTTCTTTTCTAAATAAGCATTATACCCCGCAATATTTTTTGTTCCAGATTGTTCAAATAAATCGTATCGATGTTCCATTTCTGTAACTATTTTTTTTAGTACTATATTAGCCTTTTTAGGATCTGTTACAACAGGTGTTAATAAATGTGGTACACCATTATACATCGATAATTCAACTTTTTTAGGATCGACTAAAACTAATTTAACTTCATCTGGTTTAGTACGCATCAATATTGATACTAACATGCTGTTAATACATACAGATTTACCAGAACCAGTAGAACCAGCAACTAATAAATGCGGTGTTTTGTTTATTTCACAATAAATTGGTTTACCCATTATATCTTTACCTAAAGTTACTAACAATTTTGAATCTTCCATTCCTTTAGGAACACTTTCTAATATTTCTCTTACACTAACCATCGTTACAGATTTATTAGGTATTTCCACACCAACAGTTTTCTTACCGGGAATAGGTGCTTGAATATGGACACTTTTAGCCGCTAATGCCAACGCAAGTTCTTTATCCAAACTTACTATTCTACTTAATTTAGTTCCTGCTTTAATATCTAATTCGTATTGTGTTACCGCAGGTCCGATATTAATAGCCACTACTTTTGCTTCGATACCAAAATCGTGAAATACAGTTTGCAATATATCGATAGTATCTTTAATTGCTTCTTGATTTTCTTTGTTATTTTTTTTAGTTGGTTTAGATAACAAACTAATAGGTGGATACTTATAATTAATATTTGTATTATCACTTTTTATTTCATCTAATTCAATTGTTTCAATGTCATCTTTTTTAACTTCTTCTGTTTGAATAATTTCATCCATACTAGAAATAACAATTTTATCATCTTTTTCATATTCATCTTCAACTTTTTTAATATGTTCTTTATCTTTAGTTTTGTGGGCTAAATTAACTGTTCCTTGAACTGTTTTTTTAACGCCTTCTTTTAATGACTTAATAATATCGTAAATAGTAATACCAGTAAATAAAATAAATCCACATATTATTAAAGCAATACTTACAACATTAGCCCCTTGTAATGATACTAATTTTACCATTGTTACACTAAGAACTGCTCCTATCATTCCCCCACCTTGAATATCCATCGAACCATCAATAAAATAGTTTAGATTATTAAATGTTTCTTCAATAACAGTACCATAACCAATCGTATCATCAATAATTAACTGTTTAATATATCCTAAATGAAATAAACATAATATACCTAATATAATTATATATAATCCAATTAATTTACTAGTTAATAAATCAGGTTTAGTTCTTTTAACAATCATATAACCACCGATTATACCAACTATTACTAATAATATAGTCCATAAAACTCCAACTAAGAAGCCAGCAAAACCAACTATAATATTAGATAATAAACCGAATCTACAACATCCAATTATAGCCGCTAAAATTAATAATATACCATATATCTCAACTCTTGCATTATTATCTTTCTTTACTTCTTTTCTTACTTTTTTCTTAGTCATTTTAAATCACCTTCTACAATAAAATTATATCATATTTTATAATAAAAAGGAATTATTTTTCTAATTCCTCTTCAATTCTTAATAATTGATTATATTTACAAATTCTATCTGTTCTCGATAATGAACCAGTTTTAATTTGTCCTAAATTAAGTCCTACTGCTAAATCAGCAATAGTTGTATCCTCTGTTTCTCCACTACGATGAGATATTATTGTTTTATAACCATTTTTCTTAGCAAGATCAATAGTTTCTAAAGTTTCAGTAATAGTACCTATTTGATTTACTTTTAATAAAATAGCGTTACCAGCCTTATGATCTATTGCATATTGTAAATATTTTTTATTAGTTACAAATAAATCATCACCTACTAATTGGATTTTATCACCTAATTGTTTAGTTATTTCAATAAATCCATCCCAATCATCTTCATCGACTGGATCTTCAATAGAAATAATAGGATAATTAGAACATAATTCTTTATAAAATTCAATTAATTCATTGATATTTAATTTTCTATTTTCACCTTTTAAATTATAAACACCATCTTCATAAAATTCACTTGCTGCAACATCTAATCCAATATTAACATCAACCCCTGGTGTATAATTTGCTTTAGTAATTGCTTCTACTATTACATCTAAAGCTTCTCTATTACTTTTTAAATTAGGAGCAAAGCCACCTTCATCACCAACATTAGTATTATAACCTTTTTCTTTTAATACTTTTTTTAATGTATGAAATACTTCTGATCCAATTCTTAATCTTTCTTTAAATGTATAAGCATTAGGAATAATCATAAATTCTTGAAAATCTAGATTATTATCAGCGTGAGCCCCACCGTTTAAAATATTCATCATAGGTATTGGTAAAGTTGTTCCATCACCAACATAGCGATATAATGGTTTACCACTAGCAATACTAGCGGCTTTTAATACTGCCATTGATACACCAAGTGTTGCATTAGCACCTAAATTACTTTTATTTTCAGTGCCATCTAATTCAATTAAAGTTTTATCGATTAATTTTTGATCCATAGCATCCATACTAATCAATTTTTCTCTTATAATTGTATTAACATTATTAACTGCTTTTAAAACGCCTTTACCCATATATCTTGAATCGTTATCTCTTAACTCCAAAGCCTCTCTACTACCAGTAGAAGCACCACTTGGAACAAGTGCTCTACCTAATACACCATTTTCTAAAATAACATCTACTTCAACAGTTGGATTTCCTCTTGAATCCAATACTTCTCTAGCTTTAATATCTTTTATTTTCATAATCATCAACCCTTTCAATTATTATATAATCCTTTGATATTAGCTTCATCTAAAATGTGATTTTTTATACTTAATTTTAATTCATTATAACTAAATCCCTCTTTTAAATTTAATAAACAATCTAAGGCATAAACTGTTATGTCGTAGTAATGAGGTTTATTAGGTGGCGCCATACCACCATAATTATTGCGACCAAAATCATTTTTACCTTCAACAAAATTATGGTTATCCAAACTAGCGTTTTCTTTTAAATATGGTTCAGTTAAATTAGCGACTAACCAATGGACAAAATCATGACCACATACTTCTATGGCATCAAAATCTTCAATAATAACAGCAAAGGATTTTGTATCTTGTGGATAATTAATAAATTCTAAGGGAATAGATAGATTCATATCTCCTCTTTTACCATATTTATCTAAAATAACACCATTAACAATTCCTTGACTTTTTATTTGCATTTTATATCCTTTCTTATGTATCTTTCTACATTTTTCATATAATTTACAATATACTGTTTTTTATCTAGTGGTATTTCTAAATTTTCTAAAATAGAATTTAATTCGTTATTTAAAATATTTAAATTATTTAATATATCTTCTACATAATCAAAATAATTAGTTAATATATAATCTATTATTTTAGGTATTTCAAAATATTGATTTCCAACACAACAATAAGGTGTGCCAACTGATTTAAAACTATTAAAGGATAATCCGTTATCATAAGAAGGAGGTAATCTATATTGTTTAGTTTTTTCATTAAATATTAATCCGATATTTTCTAATTTAGCATCAAGATTATCAGTTAAACACTTACCTAATAAAATTCTTATATAATCCTTTTTTAACTTTTCATTATCACCAAAACCATAAAGATTAGCATATTTACTAAATACTTGTTTAAAACATAAATCTAATTCTTTATCTTCATCCTTATCTCTAATAACTTCACATTCATAAACATCATAAGAAACATCAGCTTCATCAGTTAAAAAACTTGTAATTAAACAACAATTTTTACCCGATAAGCCATCTATTCCTAATTCGACATCAACACAAGAAATATTTAATTTTTTTAAAATTAAACAAGTTAAATATTCCATAATGTCTTGATCGTTATTTTCACTTACTTTAACTAATTTTTTTATTCCATTATCATCAACCCAAAATTTTTCAAAAACAGCCTTACCACGAGGTTCAATTTTTAAAAAATTTAATTTTGATACATCGATACGTTGCATATAATCATACTCTTTCTTTAATATGTTTTATCATAATTTTATCAGTTATTAATTCACCTTTTTCACTTTTCATAAGTTTGATATCTTTATATCTATTTTTAAAAGTTAAAAATAAATCTTTACTTTCATAAATCTTATCAATATCATTCATATCAGGAAAAGGTCTAAAACCTAATTTAATAGTTTCTTCTATATTATTGTTATACTTAAAATACCACAAATCATCATGAATCAAAAAACCAATTATTCTTTTATATTTTAAATCATAACTACTCCAATAAACATAAAAAACTTCCATAAATCACCTCAAACTTTTTATTACTCTTTTGAAGTCATCTCCTCTATCTTCAAATTTTTCATATTGATCCCAAGAAGCACAAGCAGGACTTAATAAAATTACATCATCTTCTTTAGAATTATTGTAGGCTAAAATAGTTGCTTCCTCCAAATTATCTTTTTTATAACAAGTTATATTATTTTTATTACAAAAATCTAAAATTCTATCTTTTGTCTCGCCATAACATACAACAAACTTGACATTTTTCATATGGTCTAATAATTCATCAAAAGAATGTCCTCTATCTAATCCTCCTAATAATAAAATAGTAGGTTGTTTAAATGAATCTAAGGCAATAATAGTCGAAGTTACATTAGTAGCTTTTGAATCATTATAAAAACTTCTCTTATTTAATTCTTTAACAAATTCTAATCTATGTTCGACTCCTGTAAAAGTAGTTAATACTTCTTTAATTACTTCATTAGAAACATTAAACTGTTTTGCAACAACAATTGCACACATAATATTTTCATAATTATGATTACCCTTTAATTTAATATCATCTAATTTAATAATTTCTTCATTATAATAAATTGCATTATTTTTAATACAAATATCACAATCTTTAGAAGAAGAAAAATAAACTTTTTTAGATTTAATATCATTAGTTAAATCTATAACATCTTGATTACTACCATTTAAAATAGCTAAATCTAAATTAGTATGATGATTAAATATTTTTTTCTTACATCTTTTATAATTTTCATAAGTTTTAAAATGATCTAAATGAACAGGAGTTAAGTTGGTTAAAATACCAATATCTGTTTTAAAATCATAGAAATCATGTAATTGTTGGGCTGATAACTCAATTACAATTATTTCATTTTGTTTTAATTCATCTAATAAAGAACACATCGGATATCCTATATTACCACCCAAATGAACAGGCAAATTAGCACTCTTTAATATTTCATAAGTTAAAGTTGTTGTCGTAGTTTTACCATTACTACCAGTTATAGCTATTATTTTAGTGTTTTTTGGTAAATAATGATAAGCTACTTCTAATTCATTAATAACTGGTATATTTAATTTATTTGCTTTTAAACAAACTTTATGATCTACTTTTATACCAGGATTTTTAACAACATAAGCAAAACTATCATCTAATAATTCCTCTGGTTTATCAGTTATTATTAAATTAATACCCAATTCTTTTAATTCTTTTACTTTTTCTTCATCTTGTTCTTTCATATCAGTAATTAAGATTTTACAATTATGTTTAGCTAAAACTTTTGCTACCTCATAACCAGATCTTGCCATACCTAATATGAACATTTTCTTATTATCATACATATTATCACCTACTAACATTATATCATTATTTATTATAAAATATAAAAAAATTGTAATATTTCATACAATTTTTACAAACTATTTAATCTATCTTTTACTAATTTATTAACTAATGACATATCTGCTTTGCCTTTAAGTAATGGTGAAATCTTACTCATAATTTTTCCAGTATCAGCAACACTAGTTGGATTTACTTCATTAAAGACTTCATCAATTACCTTATTTATTTCATCTTCACTCATCATAGCAGGCATATATTTTTCTAATATTCCTATCTCTTTTTCTGTTTGTTTAATTAAATCTGTTCTACCACTTTTTTCTAAATCAGCGATAGTTTCTTTTCTTGTTTTAATTTGTTTTGAAATTACTGCAATAACTTCTTCATCTGTTAATTCTCTTTTTTTACTAATTTCTTCTAGTTGAATAGCACCTTTAACCATTCTTACAACATTAAGTAAATCTTTGTTTTGATTTTTCATCGCATTTTTTAAATCGATTAATATTCTTTCTTTCATTATTCATTCCCTTTCTTTATATTAAAAAAGCCATAAGGCTTAATTATAATTTCTTTCACGACGACGACTATTTTTAATAGCTTCTTTTTTAGCTTCTCTTCTTCTTTCTCCTGGTTTACTATAGTGTTCTCTTTTTCTTACTTCTTTTAGGAGGCCATCTTTAACATTTTTTTGTTTAAACATTTTTAATGCACCATCAACATTACCATTTTTAACTACAACTCTTGACATATGATCCCTCCTTCCACACAACTAATTGTGATTATATCACTTTTTTCTTTTATTTACAATAGTTTTTAGTTAAAATAAAGAAAAAAGAATGATTTTCACCATTCTTTATACTGGGCAAGAAGTTAAGCATCTAATAGAAGAACCTACTAAATTGCCAAATTTAAATATTATTTCCACACAAATAGGAAACAAAGGTAATAAGCATAAAACTATAACAACTAATATAATTTGTTTATAATGATTTTTTATTATACTGGACACATTGAACCTGATATTGCCCTTCTAATAGCACTACCTAAACTTCTTCCTACATCCATTATAGCATTAATACCCTTATAAATTGAACTTAACAAACTACCAGTAATATTAATGCCTCCTACTATTTGCAATAATTCTTCTTTTTCTAACATATTTCACCTCCTAATTACATTTAAGTGGTCTTATATAACCGTCGATAACACCGATTAAAAATATAACACCAGCACCAATTAATAATCCGGTTCCTAATCCGCCACCAGATATTTTTTTTAATTCATTTTTTCCTAACCTTTCCATTTTTTTAATCCTTTCTTTAATTCTTGATAAATTGTTGTTTTGTCATTTTTTAATATTATATTGATAATATTATTTTCAATCAAATATTTTTCTTTTAAATTAAGATTTAATATTACTTCATAACATAACTCATTATCGT
This sequence comes from uncultured Bacilli bacterium, assembly GCA_944332725.1. Lineage (GTDB taxonomy): Bacteria > Bacillota_I > Bacilli_A > RF39 > UBA660 > Faecisoma. Next base: position 15,386 of record CALVKO010000016.1, on the reverse strand, counting down.
TAACAAAATATTCATCACTTATTGAAACAATTTCAAAATCATACTCTAAATCATCGACTAATAAAGTACTTGTAGATAATTCACTTATTTTATCTTTTTGAATATAAACAATTGTATAAAATGAATTATCAATTTTTTTTATGTAACCAAAATATGAATTATAGATGTTATACTCATACTTTAACGAAATAATTATAAATAAAATAAAACTAATAATTAAAAATAATAACCATAAAATAATTACTTTAGAAGTTTTTTTGTTAATTATATATGAATAGTTATTATGTATTTTTTGATAAATCATCGACTATTTTTCCTTTCTCTATTTTTATTACTTTATCAAATAAATCCATATTATCTAAACGATGAGATATAAAAATTATTGTTTTATCTTGATATTCTTTTAAAATATTTTTCATAATTATCCGTTCCATATTTGTATCAACTTGACTTAATCCTTCATCGATTATTAAAATATCAAAAGGATTAGAAATAGCGCGACTTAATATTATTCTTTGTTTCTCACCACCTGATAAATTAAATCCGTTTTCTTCAATTAAAGTTTTATAACCTAATTGATTTTTTTTAACTATTTCATCAACCAAACATATTTTAGCCACTTTATAAATATCGTTACCAATATTATTTTCAATAGTATCAGAAAATAAAATCTCATTTTGTGATACATAAACAATATTATTTAATTTGTAGTCATTAATATCAATATCACCAATATATACTTTATCTCTTTTAATTTCATAATGCTGTTTTAAAATTTTAAACAAAGTACTTTTCCCACTACCACTACTTCCCAATACCATAACTTTACTTTTTTGTTTTATCGTTAGATTAATATTTGATAAAACATCATTAACATCATCAAAACTATAACTTAGATTATTAAATACAATATCGCCAATAACTGAATTAACCAAGGAATCACTCTTTTTATAATATAAATATAATATTTTTTTTATTGATATTTTTGCTTGTTTTAAATTATTATCTAAATCAATAATGTTTCTAATTGGACTTAAAAAATATATAAGTAAAGAATTAAAAGACAATAATGTACCAATCGTTATTTTATTATCCATTACTAAAATAATGCCTACTAGTATAATGACTAAAAAGCCAATATTATTTATTAATTCTTTTAGTAAATATTGATAATTATAACATTCATCTAAGTCTTTTATTTTATTAGAATAAGTAGCATATTTATCTTCAAAATTATTTATAATTTTATTTTCTATATTACATCCTTTTAAAGTTTCATAACCATTAATCGTCTCAACCATATAAGAAGTTACCAAAGACTTATTTAGTATTGTTTCATCAATTAATTCATTGAATTTATTTCTGAATATAACTATTATTAATAAATAAAATAACATAATAATTAGACTTATAAAAAACAAAGTAGAATTTAAAATATACATAATTATTAAAGATAAAATAGTGAGTGGTAAATCGATAAATAAACTTAAAGCAACTTTAGCAATAACTTGTCTTACTGCTTCTAAATCATTTATCTTTGATATTATTTCACCAGTTGTATTGTTTTTATAATAACGATATGGGAGATTTATTATTTGTTTAAAAGAATTGAAAGTAAGATTAAAGTCAATTTTTTGATTGATTAAAATTAATATTTTGTTTCTTAAAAAGTCAGATATTATTTTTAATAGATAGACAAGTAAGAATAAAAGAAATATAAGTATAATTTTTTGCTTAGAAAACATAATATTATCGATCATATATTGCATATAAAATGATGTGATAATAGAAAATATTGTAATAAAAATAGATATAATAACAACTTGAACCAATTGATTAGTTGAGGTATGAGTTATTTCTTTTATAAATTTTATACACGAGTTATTAGGGGTATTTACTATTTTCTTAATAGGATATAATATTATTAATACATAATTAAAGATATCGGCAAATTCTTTATATGAACAATATTTACGTTTTCCAATTGGATCATTAATTAATAATCTTTTCTTTTTAAAATCTATTTTTTCAATTACAACATAATGTTTGTAGGAGTTATTTATAATTACATGGGCAATACATGGAAGTATTACATTTTCTTTTTTTAAATCATCTAAACTACATCTAATTCCATAACTTTCAAAACCTAATTTTTTACTTGCTTCAATTAAATGATAGGCAGTTGTTCCCGATTTATCAGTTTTACACATTTCTTTTAAATCATTAATATCAACATTACCTTTATAATATTTAACTATATTAAGTAAGCAACTTGGACCACAATCCTTTAAACCTTCTTGTTTAATTCTTCTAAACATTTTTTACCTCCCTACTAGTTATATTAGCCAAAAGTATAGTGAATTCCTGCAAGAATTAAAAAAAAATTGCATTTTTTTGCAATTTTTTCTAAATTTACATAATTTTTTATACATTTGAAACGTTATGGTAAACATTTGAAACATCTTCAACATCATCTAACATAGCTAATAATTTGTTAAATAATTCTAAATCTTCACCAGTTAATTCAACTTTATCTTTAGCAAGCATAGTAATCTCATCCATATCAAATGTAACATTAGGTAAAATTTTAATAATACTTTCTTTTATTTTAAATAAGTCTTGTGGATCACCATAGATAACAATACCATCATCTTCTTCAATATCTTTAACATCTATATCATTTTCAATTAAGGCATTAATTGTATCATCAATACTTAATCCTTTAAAACTTACAATACATAAATTATCATAATTATAAGAAACACTACCAATACTACCCATTTTAATATGACATTTGTTAACGACTGCTCTTAATTCACTAACACTTCTATTAACATTATCGGTTAAACATTCAACTATTAAAGTAGAACCTGCTGGGCCAAATAATTCATAAGTATTTTTAATATAATTTTCATCTATACCACTATTTACTTTATCGATTGCCCTTTTAATAATATCAGATGGAACTTGTTCTTTTTTAGCCCTTTCCACTAATCTTTTTAATGAAGCATTAGCTTCTAAACTAGTGCCACCATTTTTAGCGGCTTGATAAATTTCTTTAGCATACATACTATAAATTTTACCACGAGCAGCACCTGTCTTTTGTATACTTGCTTTTCTTACTTCATAAGCTCTTCCCATTTCAAATCACCTCCTATATTTTACATTTATTTTTTTTATTTATCAATATCTTTTAACCATTTTGTGCTTTTTTTAAAGCATCGTGCGCTGCTTTTTGCTCCGCTTCCTTTTTACTATGAGCCATTCCTTCACCATAAATAATATCATCTATTTTTACTATTACTTTAAATGTTTTATTATGAGCAGGACCAAATTCATCAATTACAACATATTCTAAAGACCTTTTATCTGTTTGAACTAATTCTTGTAATATAGATTTATAATCAGTATCAAATTCTATTTCTTTATTTTCAATTAGTATTATAACATTATCATAAATAAATTTTTTAACATAATTAAATCCTAAATCTAAATACATTGCTCCAATAAACGCTTCAAATATATCCGCAACTATCGCTTTTCGATATCTTCCACCATTTTCTTCTTCTCCATGTCCTAATCTTAAATATTTATTTAAATTCAATCTTTTAGCATATTCATAATTAGCATCTTCACAAACATACTTTGCTCGCAGTTTAGTCATAACCCCTTCTTCATAATTTGTTGTTTTATATAAATATTCACTGATAACTACTTCCATAACCGCATCGCCTAAATATTCTAGTCTTTCATAACTTTCTTCATTATTTTCATTAGCAAATGAAGTATGCGTTAAAGCAGTTAAATATAACTTTTCATTTTGATAATTTATTTTTAAATCATTCAACAATTTCATCAAATCACCACATCTATTATACTATAAAATTATCAAAAATAAAATTTACTTTTTATACTTTTTAATGTATAATTATTATTATGAAATATTTTTTATTAGGATTTATCAAAACATATCAAATGATACCAGGACCTTGGCATAATTGTTGTAGGCATACTCCTACTTGTTCCAATTACGGAATCGAAGCAATAATAAAACATGGTTCTTTTAAAGGTAGTATTTTGACTATCAAAAGAATAATTAGGTGTAACCCATTTGGAAGTTGTGGTTATGATCCAGTACCAGAGAGGAGAAAAAAATGAAAAAAATTATTTTATTAATTATTAGTATTTTATGTTTAACAGGTTGTTTTAAAAGAGATACGATGGAAGGAATAAATATTTATACAACTATTTATCCAATTACTTATATAACAGAAAGACTATATGGCGAATATAGTAATATCGAAAGCATTTATCCAAATGGCGTTAATATTCAACTAGAAAAGTGTGAAGAATGCGACAATTTACTTTATACATTAACAGATAAACAATTAACAGATTATAGTAAAGCAGATTTATTCATATTTAATTCATTATTGTATGAAGGTGAATATGTTAAACCGATGTTTGAAAATAATAAAAAATTAAAAATAATTAATGCAACAGATAATTTAACGATGGATGAATTTTATGGTTTAGAAGAGATATGGTTTGATCCATCAAGATTATTAACTTTAGCGCGTAGTATTAAAAATGGTTTAAATGAATATATTAGTAACTATTATTTAAAACAAAATATTGAAAATAATTTTAATACTTTAAAAGAAGAATTGGATAAAATTGGATCTAAATTGTCTGATACAACTAAAGAAGCGACAAATAAAATATTAGTTACAAATGATGAAATGTTTGAATTTTTATCACGAGATAAATACGGTTTAACAGTTTATGTTTTAGATGAAAATGCGAATAGTAAAACAATAAGTGATGTTAAATCTTTAATTGAAAATGATAAAGTAAATTATATATACATTAAACAATATGACGAACCAAATGAAATAATTAACAATTTAATCGAAGGAACAGATGTCGAAATAATAAAATTACATATGTTAACTAATTTAACTGAAAATGAAATAAGTAATAAAAAAGATTATTTTACTATAATGAACGAAAATATTGAATTATTAAGAAAAAACTTATATAATTAAGTAAGGAGGTTTATTTATGTGGATTATTTTAATTATTGTTGTTTTAGTTATTTTATCATCAGTTAAACAAATTGATGAATATGAACGAGGCGTTAAATTTACAACTGGAAAATTTAGTAAAATGATGGAACCAGGTTGGAGATTAGTTTTACCAATTTTTCAATCATTTAAAAAAGTGGATATTAGAACAAAAGCAGTTGATGTTCCTGAACAAGAGGCAATTACTAAAGATAATGTTTCTGTTAAAATCAATGCTGTATTATACTATAAAGTATTTGATGCTTCCAAAGCAATATTAGCCGTTGAAAACTTTAGATATGCAGTTAGTCAATTAGCCCAAACAACTATGCGTAATGCTGTTGGTGCTGTATCATTAGATGAGTTATTAGGTGAAAGAGAAAAAATTTCTACTGAAATATGTAAAGTGATTGATGAAGCAACTGATCCTTGGGGAATCAAAGTTGAAAATGTCGAATTAAAAGATATTTCATTACCAGAAGAAATGAAAAGAGTTATTGCTAAAGCTGCTGAAGCAGAAAGAGAAAAAACTGCTGTAATTACTAAAGCACAAGGTGAAGTTGAAGCATCACAAAATCTAGCCAAAGCTGCTGAAATTATGGCTACAACTCCAGGCGCTTTACATCTAAGAACATTATCAACATTAAATGATATTAGTTCCGATCAATCAAATACAATTGTATTTGCTGTTCCAATTGAAGTATTAAGAGCATTTGAAAATAATGATAAAAAATAGACTTTCGTCTATTTTTATTTTATCCAATCTTTACCTTCAACCAATCTTGTAACTAACATTGAACTTGATACATCTCCTACTACATTTAAACATGTTGCAGGTGGATCAATTAACCAACCAATTGTAGCAATAATTGGAAATGCTTCTAAAGGAAATCCATATAAAGAAACTATTAACATTTCACCTATTAAACCACCGCCAGGAATTCCCGACATAACTACTGCACTTAATACTGCTATTGTTATTGCTATAGCATAAGTATCAAATCCTACAAATGGCATATTAAATATTCCAAATAAAAATACTATTTTTAAAATTGCACCCATACTAGAGCCTTCCATATGCATTGTAGCACCGATAGGTAATGTTACATCTCTTATATCTTTAGGTATATTCATATTACTAGCTGTTTCTAAATTAGTTGGCAAACTTGCTAATGAAGACTGTGTTGCTAAAGATGTGGCAGTTGCTGGAAATATATTTTTATAAAATAATTTAACTCCTTTTTTCTTACCTGCAATATAAGCATATAAATAATAAAATATTACAAAGTAAACTACACACATTACATAATATAAAATCATACTTTTAGCATAACTACCTATTAATTGTGGACCAAATTCCCCTATTAAATTAGCAAAATAAGCACATAATCCAATTGGTGCATAATACATAATAATATTAATTATTTTCATCATTACATTAGATATATTTTCTAATGATTTAGCTAATTTATCATTCTTTGTTAATGCTACACCAATACCAAATAATATCGTAAATATAATTAAAGGTAACATATTGCTTCGTGATAATAAATTAGAAAAATCTGTTACTGTTAAGGCTTGAACAATTTGATCACCAATACTTACTTCGGTAGCCTCTCCTTGTTCTAAAACAATATTCGCATTACCAACTGGATCAATTACCTTAGTAACACCTAACATTAAAATTCCGGCTACTGCACTAGTTAGGATAAATACTAAAAAAACATATTTTAATATTTTACCTAATCGTTTTAAATTAACCATATTAGCAATACTACTAGATATTGTAAAAAATACAAGTGGTACTACAATCGTATACATCATATTTAAAAATATCGTTCCAAATGGTTTTAATATAACAGCATCTTCTTCTAAAATAATACCTAAAATACAACCTATGATAATTGAAAATAATAATATAATTGGAAATTTATAATTTTTCCAAAACTTTTTCATTTTTCCCTCCTTAATTAATTATATTTTTTTATAAACAAATATTACCATATACATATAATAAATTAGGTGATTTATATGTATATCGGAATTATAGGAAGAAAAAATGAAGATAAAATAACATTTAATCAAGAAATTATAAATGTTATTTATAAATATAACTGTGTTCCTATTGGAATAATAGTTGATTTTAATAACGATTCAAATAAAGAATTTAATAAAATTAAAAACTTACTAGATATGTGTAATGGTTTTATTTTACAAGGTGGATCAGATTATTACGATATAGATATATTGATAACTAAATACTTATATGATAAAAATATACCAACTTTAGGTATTTGTTTAGGTATGCAAACGATGGGAATGACATTTAATGGTATTATGGATGATATTGATAATCATAAAAGTTTAAATAAATATGTTCATTATATTGAAATAAATAATAATTCAAAATTATACCAAATAATTAAAAAAATTAAAATATTAGTTAATAGTCGTCACAAATCATATATTTTAAAAACTGATTTAGATGTTGCCGCAACTAACAAAATAATAGAAGCAATAGAAGATAAAAATAAAAAATTTTTTATTGGAGTCCAATGGCATCCTGAAAGTTTAATGGATGAAAATAGCATTTTATTGTTTAATTCTTTCTTTAATAGCATAAAATATTAAAAAAATTATAAAAAATATTAAAAAAGACTTGCCAAAATAAAAAAAATAATGTATACTTAATATGCGTTTCAGAAATTGGGCCTGTAGCTCAGTTGGTTAGAGCACACGCTTGATAAGCGTGGGGTCGTAGGTTCAAGTCCTGTCAGGCCCACCATACGCCTTAATAGCTCAGTCGGTTAGAGCACTTGACTGTTAATCAAGGGGTCGTAGGTTCGAGTCCTACTTGAGGCGCCATTGGCCAGTTGGTGAAGTGGCTTAACACACTGCCCTTTCACGGCAGCATTCACGGGTCCGAATCCCGTACTGGTCACCAAAGATGCATTAATAAAAGAACTTGTAATTAAGTTCTTTTTTTCGTATAAATAAAAATAACGATTAATCTCGTTATTTTAATTTGCCTTTAACACCATTATAATTACTTAATATGTTAGTATCAAATGATATTGTTTTTTCATGTTTTTTCTTATATTGTTTAATTGCTAAAGTAATCATTTCATCTAATAATTGTTCGTAACTTTTATCTGTTTTCTCCCATAGATAAAATGATAAACTACCTGGTATTGTGTTTGGTTCATTAATATAAATTTTATTATTTTTACTATCAATTAAAAAATCAATACGACAAACTCCACTTAAATTTAACGCTTTAAACGCTTCTTTAGCAATTTCTCTAACTCTATCTGTTGTTTTTTCATCTAATCTAGCAGGTATTAATCTACTAGCACTAGCCATTCCTTTAGAACTTTTAGAACCAAATTTTCCTTTAGCACCATTTAAATATTTATCTTGATAAGTTAAAAATTCTTTAGTACTCATTACTTCTTCTAAAATACTTGCCTGTTGATTTTCATAATTACCTAAAACACTACAATTAACTTCGACTAAATTTTCTACTGCTTTTTCAACAACTATTTTATTATCATATGATATGGCATCCATAATAGCATTTTCAATACCTTCACTATCTTTAACATAAGTAATTCCAACACTACTACCTAATGTTGCTGGTTTTACTATAACTGGATATCCAATTTTTTTAATATCCTTTAATATTTGTTCTTTATCTAAAAAATATTCATTATCATAAAAATATGTATATTCGACAATTGGTAAATCTAGACTTTCAAAAACTTGTTTCATAACAACTTTATCTTGACCCAAACTAGAACCTAATACATTACTTCCTACATAAGGAACTCCTACTAACTCTAAATATCCTTGTAAAGTACCGTCTTCCATATTATTACCATGAACAATAGGTAAAATGATATCTAAATCTGCAACAATTGTTCTAAATAAATTCAATGCTTGTAATCTAAATAAACCTTTATGATTATATAAAACAACTTTTTTAGCATATCTTTTTAAAGTATCAAAATCGCGATATATATCGATATCGGCTAACATTTTACCAGTATACCATGTCCTATCTTTAGATATATATATTGGATATATATCATATTTTTCTTTATTTAAATGTTCCATGGCTTGAATTGCTGAAATAATACTTACTTCGTGTTCAACTGTAGGTCCACCAAATATAACTCCTACTTTAATTTTCATTACTATCATCTCCTAAAAAACTTTTTAAAACTCTTATTGTTTGATCAAATCTTTCTAAATAAGCATAATGTGAGCAACCTTCATATGTTACCAAACCACAATTAGATATCAATTTTTCTAATTCATACGCATCATTAATACTTACCGCTTTATCCATAGTTCCCCATATTAATAAAGTGGGACATTTTATTTTATACAATTGATCGGTTATATCATAATTAACATGTTCAACCATTATTTTTCTCATCATATCACTAGCATTTTTATAATCAGTAGATCCAATATGCTTTTTAGCAAATCCTTCTAATTTATTTAAAATTGGTATTTTTTTTGCCGTTTTTAACATTTTAGTTTTAAAAGATAAATTGGTTAACATTTTTTTATATGGACTCGCTAAACATACTAATTTTTTTACTTTATATTTTGTTGCATATAATAACCCAATCTTACCACCAAAAGAATGACCTATAATAATTGGATTATCAATATTTAATTTATCCAATAATTCTTTTATACAAGTTACATAATCATCAATAGTCCAAACTGTTTTAGGTTCTTCACTTAACCCAAATCCAGGTAAATCAATTATTATAATTCTATTAGTAAAACTAAATTGATTACCTATTCCTTGCATCATCCCTATATTCTGTCCCCATCCATGGAGTAAAACAATAGGATTATCTTTTTTTCCATAATCGATATAATTAACAAAAACATCTTTAATTATCATCATATCACCTATCTAATTATATCATTTTTTTTAATAATTGACTATCATATTTTCAATATTTAAACTATTAATTTTATTGATATTACTATAAACTTTAATTTTATTTATAATAATTCCAGAAACAAACATATTTATTGCATCAACCTTATAATTATTTTTATTTAATTCATCAATATATTTATTTTTTACTTCATCAATATCTTTATAAACATATCTTTTTTTTATATCATATTTTGTATTAAATTCTATCCAAATAACTTGAACATCACTAAAATAATTTAAAAAATTATTAGTAGATAAATTATTATTAGGAAATTCTAAAATATAAAAATTATTTAAATTATTTTCTTTAAAAGTTGTCACTATCTTTTCACTATAATTTAAATTAAACAAAAAAATAAAAATGATTAATAATATTATTTTTTTCATAATACTTCACCATTTTTATTTTGGATTTTTTTTAATAAATTATTTATTTACTTCGTCTATCCCCATACCTCTTTTATGTTTTATTGGTTCCCAGCTCATATCTTTTTTAAACAAACAAATAAAATTAATTGGTACCCAAGTTAACATAAATAAAGAGAATAACAAAATACCAGACATTATTTCTTTTACATTTTTTTGATTATATTTTACAACAAATAAATTTATAATAACGTTTCCTATATAAGTTAATAAGAAAAATAATAATCCATAAGCATACATATATGAGAAAACATCATATAACTCAATATTAAATATTTTAAATAAAATTAAAACGAATGTTAAAATAGTGGCTAAAACTTGAATATAAGGAGCCATAAAAGATAATAACATATCCCAACAAGGCAAAAAACCTGTTTTACTATATGTTCTAAATAAATCTTTACTATATCTTCTAAAACATTGAATATTACCTAATGACCATCTTTTTCTTTGTTTCCAAGAAACTTTAAATTCAGTTGGTTGTTCATCATATGTTATAGCATCCTCAACAAACATAACTTTAATACCTCTTAAAGCACATTGTGCAGTAAATTCTACATCTTCGGTTAAAGTATAAGTATTAAATCCATATTCATCTACTATTTCTTTTTTAAACATAAATCCTGTACCATTTATACTAGCAGATCCACCCATTTGCATACGTGCTTTACTAAAGAAGAAGTTTTGAATCCAATAAAATATTGAATAACTACCACTTATCCAGTTATCACCTGGATTTTTACTATCTCTAAAACCTTGCGCTACTTTATATCCTTCACATAAAGCATCATTCATTCTTGACAAAAACTCTGGATGGACAACATTATCAGCATCAAATACAAGATAAGCATCAATATCTTTTCTTTTTGCCATTTTTTCTAAAGTAAATTTTAAAACATCTCCTTTAGATTTGGTTGGTACTGTACATTTTATAATTTCAGCCCCTGCTTTTTTAGCCACTTTTTCCGTATCATCAGTACAGTTATTTGGAATAACATAAACATCATATAAGTCCTTTGGATAATCTTGTTGTAATAAACTTTTTACTAAATGTTCTATTACTCCTTCCTCATTTCTTGATGCGATTAAAACCGCAAATTTATGCTTTGGTTTATGTTTTTTTAATAGTTTTTTGTTGATATTTTTAAATCCAAAAAAACCAGTCACAAAAAAATATAAACCATAAGCCAATGAAATAATAAATAAAATATAATATATAAATTGAATCATTAAATCCACTCCTAAAACAATTCCATTATACCATATTTAAAAAAAATAGCAAATTATAAATATTTTTTTAATTTGCTAATAGATTCTTGCTGAAATTCTAAAAAATCTTCAGCTAATTTAATTGTTTTTTTATTGGCTATTTCATCGTACTGACTTAATTTTTTTTCAATATCTAATACTCCCATTGACATTCCTTTAATTAACATATCAGCAATACTAGCATCGCTATTATCACTAATGACCTCTTTTTTTATGCCCATAGTAGCACCCATTTTAGAAAAAAATGAAGTTTCCTTTGGCTTGACACTTTCTTTTTTTAATTGTTTTTTTAAATCTTTATAAAATATCTCATACTTTTTTAATATATCTTCGGCATCTTTAATAATTTTATTATCTTTACCTTTTAATTCACAAATCAATTTTTCTAATGTATACTTACCCATTTCACTATTTTGATAAATATACTCTAACAATTCATTATTCTCATTCATTTTATCACCAATAGTATTTTGTTCAATAATTTATTTTATATACAAAAAAAGAATTAGTTTTCTTCTAATTCTTCATCAGATAGGATTGCTAAATCATCCATATCTTCATCAGTATCATCTAAATCATCATCTTCAATACTAGTATCAATATCATCTTCATATTCATCTATAATTTCTTCGTTTTCTTCATCATCTTCTTCATATTCTTCTTCGTCTTCATCTTCATCCATTACAATATCAATAGGATTCTTTTCTCTTAAATCCCATTCATTAGTATCTAAAAAGACAAATCTTTTATCTGTTGCTAAAGAAGTATAATAATCACCTATTTTATCTGCATATTCTTCATCAGTATGACCAAGTATTTCACATATTTTTTTAAAAATTGTTGGTGTATTTAAAGGTTTATTTTCTTCTTTTAAAATCAATTCTGTCAAATCAGCATAAGATAAAATTTCTAAATCTTCTTTTGCCATATTTTTTATCAACATAATTCCTCCTTGTTTAAAATATCACCATAATTTTAGCACATTTTTAAAATGTGTCAATACTATTTTTATAATATGTTATAACTTTCATAAAATATACTACTATTTTACACATTCTAACTTAAATATAACATCTTGATTGGTTGTAATAACATTATATTTTAATATTATTAAATTGTCTTCAACAATTAAATAATCTGTTAATATATCTAAATCTATTGTAGAATTATTACCTTTTAATAAATATTTTCCTTTTGTTTTTTTATTTGGAATAAAATTCATTTCTAATAAATAATCTTTATTTTCTCTAATAATTTTAAAATCATCTAATAATATTTTAGTTTTGCAATCTTTTTCTTGATAAGATATCTTATTATTGTTTTTTATTGCAATATATTTTTCTTCACTAACATCATTTTTATTTTTAATAGTTACAACTACATTAATCTTACTCATTAAATCACCTTTTTCTTAGTAATTATATCACAAATAATAATAAAATATACTTATAATTTTTTATTTTTAATTAATAATAAATATAGGTGAATTTTATGAAAATATTAAAAAAAATATTAATTATATCATTAATTTTATTTGTTTTTGGCATTGTTTGTTATGGTGGAATATATTTATATGCATGGATGAATCCAAAACTATCTATTAGTAGTGCGAAAAGTTATTACTTTTATGATAAAGATGAAAATTTAATTACTGGGACCGATGAATGGATAAGTTACGAATCATTAGATGAAGATATCATAAATGCAACAATAGCTATTGAAGATCGTCATTTTTTTAATCATCAAGGATTTGATTATCTAAGAATAGCCAAAGCAATGTATAATAATATCAAAAGTGGGTCTAAAAATGAAGGTGCTTCTACAATAACCCAACAATATGCTAAAAATTTATACTTAGATTTTGATAAAACATGGACTAGAAAAATAAATGAAGCATGGTTAACAATTAGACTAGAAACACATTATTCAAAAGAAGAAATATTAGAAGGATATCTAAATACTATTAATTATGGTGGAATATATGGTGTAGAAAATGCTAGTAAATATTATTTTGGTAAAAGTGCGAAAGAATTATCATTAGGAGAAGCAGCCATGTTAGCAGGTATTCCTAATCGACCTAGTGAATTTTCCCCATTTGTCAACTTAGAAGCTGCTAAAAATAGACAAAAAATTGTTTTATTAGCAATGGAAAGAGATGGTTATATATCTAGTGAGCAAGTCGAAACAGCATATAATGAAGAATTACAATTTGATAATAAAAATGATGAAGATGAATTAAATTCTTTAATGTACTATCAATATGCAGTTTTAGAAGAATTAAAAACTATTGAATCAATTCCTGCATCACTTTTAAAAACAGGAGGATTAAAAATATATACAGCATTTGATTTTAAAGCCCAAGAAGCAATTGAAAAAGCCATTAAAAATAATATAGATAATGATTTACAAGTTGCTTCAATAGTTATGGATCCAAATGATGGTGGTGTATTAGGACTAGTTGGTGGCGTCGATTATAGTAAAAGTCAATATAATCGTGCTTTATCAAATAATCGTAGCGTTGGTTCTACTATTAAACCATTTCTATATTATGCTGCATTAGAAAATAACTTTACAGCATCTACTACTTTTACAAGCGAAAGAACAACATTCGTTTTTTCTGAAAATCAAACTTATAGTCCTACTAACTATGGTGATAAATATCCTAATAAAGAAATATCTTTAGCGACGGCTATTGCTTATTCTGATAATATATATGCCGTTAAAACTCATTTGTTTTTAGGTAGTGAAGTCTTAGTTGATATGATGAAAAGAGTTGGTGTTAAAGAACAATTAGATCCTATTCCTTCTTTAGCCTTAGGAAGTCAACCAATTAGTTTATTAGAAATGACAAATGCCTATGCTATTTTAGCTAATGAAGGACATAAAGTAGAACCTCATTTTATTAAAAGAGTTGAAGATATAAATGGTAATGTCTTATATGAATATAAAAGTAGTAATGAAACCGTTTTAAATAAAAGTATAACTTATATTTTAAATGAAATGTTAGCAAACACATCTAATCCTAATTATATTGATTACACCTATCCTACTTCTTATGTTATTGCTTCTAAACTAACTAAAAAATATGCTATTAAAACTGGTACTACTGATTATGATCATTTAGTCTTTGGATATAATAAAGATGTAGTTGTTGGAATTTGGAGTGGTTATGATGATAATAAAGAATTAGAATCTGATGATCCAATAAACACAAAATATGCTTGGGCTGATATTATTGAAACTTATCTAAAAGATAAAGAAGACAATTGGTATACAATGCCTAATAATGTTGTTGGCGTATTAGTCAATCCCCAAACTGGAAAACTTGCTAATAAAGATGATAAAAAAAGTGTTATTCAATACTATTTAAAAGGTACTGAGCCATCTAATAATTATAACTTAGATGATGCTATACCTACTATTAAATATGAAGAATAACATAAATTTATAAATATTTGATAATTTATATTGTCTAATAAATATCATTGATGATATAATATTCATGTAATAGAAAAGGGGAAGATAAAAATGAATGACAATTCATTAAATAATACAAATAATCAAAACAATATAAATAATCAATCGGTACAACCTACTCAACCGGTGCAACCTACTCAAACAGTGCAACCTACTCAACCAGTGCAACCTACTCAAACAGT
>CALVKO010000015.1 GCA_944332725.1 uncultured Bacilli bacterium | reverse complement strand
TTAAAGAAAAAGATGATAAGAAAAATTATTATCTCTACTTCTGCTCTATTCGCATTATTTTTAATTTATTTAATACCGAATGAAGAATTAGAAATAAATCAAAATTTAGAATATGTCGATTTAGAAGTTAACACTAATAGTATATATTTATTAGATGAATATAGTTATTTAGGTAAAGCTGAGGTAGTTGTCAATAGTAAGTCAACAGAAGATAAAGTAAAAGAATTAGTTGAAGTTTTAATAAGTGGTGGTGAAGGAGAAAATAAAATACCTAATGGTTTTAAATCAATACTACCTAGTGAAACTAAAATATTAAGTGTCAAATATGAAGATAATTTAATAAAAATAGACTTCAGTAAAGATTTATTAAATATAAGTAAAGAATTAGAAGAAAAAATGATTGAGGCTATTATTTATACAATAACATCTGTTGATGAAGTTGAAAAAGTAATTATTTATGTTGATGGAAATATATTAACTAAATTACCTCAAACCAATACTACTTTACCTAGTACTTTAGATAGAAGTTGGGGAATCAATAAAACCTATGATTTTACAAATACTAAAGATATTAATCAAGTAACTATTTATTATTTGAATAAACATAATGATGATTATTATTATGTACCAGTTACTAAATATTTAAATGATAATCGAGATAAAATAAAAATAATAATTGATGAATTAACCAGTACTAATACTTATAATACCAATTTATTAAGTTATTTAAATAGCAATACTGAAATTTTAGCTATTGAAGAACAACCAGATATTTTAGAATTAACATTCAATTCATATATATTTTCTGATGTAGATAACAAAGACATTTTAGAAGAAGTCGTTTACACTATTTGTTTATCTATTAAAGATAATTATGATGTAAGTGAAGTTGTTATTAAAAATGAAAATGAAGAAATATTAAAAACCGTTCTAAAAGAAATCAAATAATTTGACAATTTATTAAAAATGTATATAATATTCTTCACAAAAGGAGGATATTATGAGTTATAATAATGATTTATTAACTGCATTAAATGGTAAAATTGAAAGATTAATTAATATTCTACAATGTACCAAGGACTTAGAAGAAATAAAAAAGTTATTAAAAGAAGCAAACAAATTAAAGGAATTTGAATTACAAATGAAATATCCAGAAGAATTCAGACAATTTAAACAAAAATAGTTATCAAATTTTAGGTAACTATTTTTTATTAACTTTATGATCTATCTTATCCCAATAAATATTTTTTGTAAATAGTGCTTTTAATGCACAATATATATAAGTTATTAAATAAATTGGATTAAAAAATATTAATTTAACTTTTGTAATTTTATTTAAATCTAATTTATCATTTTTTATCATTTTAAATGTTATAAACATCATGATTAAATAAACAAATAAAATAATAATAAACAATAACATTAAAACTGTAAAAAAGGAAATATCTTTATTAAATAATAATAATATAGTTTTTAAAATATATAGAAATGTTCCAATTGCTAAATAAATGTACGCCCTAACTCCTAAACAAGCACTATATTTTGAACCATAATTTAATTCGTTTTTATTCATATTTTTTAAAATTAATGGAATATATTTTTTTCTTGCTTCAAAATACCCTTTAATCCATCTTACTCTTTGTTTTATAGTTTGTTTATATTCAGTTGGTTGCTCATCATAAAAAATTGCTTTATCATTATAATATGAAGTCATATTATTTAATATTGAATATAAACTTAGTTCGTAATCTTCGGTTAATGTATGAAATGGATATCCTTTCCATTTTTTTATCCAAGAACCTTTTATATAAAATCCAGTGCCTGATACAACTATATTAGCATTGTGTTTGTTTCTAAAATTATTTCCTAATGTATTAATCATAGAAAATGTTAAACTTGAACATGCTGATATTACATTATCATTCCCATTCTTACAATTTCTATACCCTACTCCAATATCATAACCTGCTTCAAAAGTTTTTTTCATTTCTTTAAAAAAGTTTTTATCTACAATATTATCTGCATCAAATATAAAATATAAATTATAATCTTTTATTTGTTTAATTGCTTCATCCAGTGCATAGCCTTTTCTTTGTTTTTTAGTAGTTCTAAAAATAACTGTTGCATTATATTTTTTACATATATCTACAGTTTTATCATTTATATCTTCAACTATAACATAAACATCTTCCATATTTACAGATGAAGTTAAACTTTTTAATAAGCCTTCTATGACCTTACTTTCATCTCTAGCAGGAATTAAAATACAAAAGTTATAATCATCATTATTTTTTAATAAATTATTTTTGTTTTTTCTAATACTAATATTACCAAATATTAACAAAAAAACTCCAACAAATATAAATACTAAGCATATTAAATCAAACATAATTAATCTCCTTTTACAAACGACATATTAGGAAAATATTTTTTTAGAAATTCATCATCATAATATTTATCTAAAAATTTACCATAAGGTGTGATAGCAGGAATATTATTTTTTCTTAAATTTTGTCTTATTATTGCTGTCCAAGATATAGTCATATTAATAACCATAAAAACAAATAAAACATTAACCAATAATTTACCTAAATTATATGGTATTTTTTCTATTTTAGAAGAAATAAAAGGATACAGGTACTTAACAAATAAAAAACTAAATAATCCCCATAAAAACATATAAGGAATTGTTACCCTACCATTTATATTTAAAAATTTATGAGAATAATCCCACGAAATAGAATTAGTAAATGTTTCTTGTAAAAAACCAATAAAATATTCTATTCCACCACCTAATAAAGCACCATAGAGAATAGTTTGATACCATTTATGATTTTTATCTATTAATAAACTAACTATAATAATTGCACCAAAACCATAAATAACGTTAAAAGGACCATATATTACCCCTCTTCTATATTCCCAAATAATATTACCTGTTTTTGAGTAAACTAAAATTAAATTTAAAATTTCTTCATAAAATGCACCCAATACTGATCCAATAATAAAAATAATAAATAATTTATCAAAACAAATTCTTTTAGCAAAAATTTTTTTATTTTTAAATAAATAACTTTTTAAACTTTTTTTCATACTAACCAACTTCCAAATATACTCTTATTATACTATATATTTTTTCAAACAACAAATTACAATTTTGTCACAAAAAAACTCGAATTAATCGAGTTTATTTACATAATGGTGTCCCAGAAGGGATTCGAACCCCTGACCGCTGCCTTAGAAGGGCATTGCTCTATCCAACTGAGCTACTGAGACAAGTAACATTGTAATTATACAACATAATTTTATAATATTCAAGTGTTTTTGTTTATTTTTTTATAATTTCTTGTTATAATTAGTTAAAGAAAGGTGATATTTTGAAAAAAGTTAGAAAAGCAGTTATACCAGTAGCGGGTATGGGAACAAGATTTTTACCAGTTACTAAATCAGTTCCAAAAGAAATGCTACCAATTATTGATAAACCAACATTACAATATATAGTTGAAGAATGTGTAAGTAGTGGTATCGAAGAAATTTTATTCATCACTAGTCCATACAAAAGAAATGTTGAAGATCATTTTGATCAAAGTTTTGAATTAGAAACTAGATTAGAAAAAAACAACAAATTAAAAGAATTAGAAATAGTTAAAAATATTTCTAAAATGTGCAAAATATATTATACTAGACAAGGAGAACCATTAGGAAGTGGTCATGCTATTAAGTTAGCAAAATCATTTGTAGGTGACGAACCATTTGCTGTTTTATATGGTGATGATTTGATGAAATCCGAAATACCAGTTTTAAAACAATTAATCGATGTTTATGAAAAATACGATGCTAATGTAATCGGTGTTCAAGAAGTTGATAGAAATTTAGTTTATAAATACGGTATCATCGATTTTGCAAATGGTGATAAAATTAAAAGTATCGTCGAAAAGCCAAGTGTTGAAGAGGCTCCAAGTAATTTTGCAGGATTAGGTAGATATATTGTAAAACCAGAAATATTTGACGAATTAGATAAATTAGATAGAGGTAAAGGAAATGAATATCAATTTACCGATGGTATGTTAAGTTTAATGAAAAAGCAAGATTTTTATGCTTGTAAGTTTAAAGGTACATACTTTGATATTGGCAATCAATTAGGTTATTTAAAAGCAAATATTGCATATGCTTTGGATAGAGATGATTTAAAAGAAGAATTAAAACAATATTTAAAAGAGATCATTTGATCTCTTTTCTAATTAAATCAACAAATTCATCAATTGTAATATTAATAGTTTCTTCACTACCATATTTTCGATAACTAATAGTGTTACTATCTACTTCTTTTTGACCTAATATTAATGTGTAAGGTATTTTTCTAACAACACTTTCACGCATTCTATAACTTAATTTTTCTTCCCTATTATCTAATTCTACTCTAAATTCATCTTTTAATAATGAATATATTTTATTAGCATATTCTAAATGATGTTCATTATTAACTGGAATTATATTAACTTGAATTGGTGCTAACCAAGTTGGTAAGGCTCCTTTAGTTTCTTCTAATATAAAGGCTGTAAATCTATCAAATGTACCAAAAATAGCTCTATGGATTACAACTGGTGTTTGTTTCTCACCTTTATTATCGATATAACTTAATTCAAATCTTCTAGGTAATAAGAAATCTAATTGACAAGTTGATAATGTTACTTCTGGTCCAACAGCAGGTTTTACTTCAACATCTAACTTAGGGCCATAAAATGCTGCCTCTCCTATTGCTTCAAAATAAGGTATTTCTAATTCATTTAAAACTTCTCTTAATTTGTTTTCAGCATTATCCCACATTTCATCATCATCAAAATATTTTTCTTTATCTTCTTTATCTCTTAATGATAATCTAAATTTATAATCTTTTATACCAAAATCTTTATAAACATCTAAAATTAGATTTACAACTTGTTTGAATTCATCTTTAATTTGTTCTGGTGTTACGAATAAATGAGCATCATTTTGACACATACATCTAACACGTTCTAATCCTTTTACCGCACCAGATGCTTCATATCTAAAATCTGTTGCGAATTCACCTATTCTAATTGGTAAGTCACGATAAGAATGTAATTTATTCTTATATACTAACATATGATGCGGACAATTCATTGGTCTTAATACAAATTCTTCTTCATCAACTTTCATCATTGGAAACATATTTTCTTTATAATGATCCCAGTGTCCACTTGTTTTATATAAATTAACAGTTCCAACACAAGGTGTATAAACATGGTTATATCCTAATTTTCTTTCTTTATTATAAATATAATTTTCTAATTGTTTTCTTATAATTGCCCCATTAGGTAACCAAAGTGGCATACCAGATCCTACTAATTCGTGATTCATATATATTTCTTGTTCTTTACCAATTTTTCTATGATCTCTTAATTTAGCCTCTTCTAAATATTGTAAATGTTCTTTTAAATCTTGTTCTGTTTCATAACAAACACCATATATTCTTTGTAGTGCTTTATTTTTAGAATCACCTTTAAAATATGCTCCACTTACCTTAAGTAATTTGAAATGTTTTAATTCTTTAACAGATTCAACATGTGGGCCACGACATAAATCAGTAAAATCTCCTTGAGTATAGCAAGATATAACTGTGTCATCTAGCATATTATTAATTAAATCAATTTTATATGGATCATTTTTAAATTTTTCTAAAGCATCTTCTCTACTTAATTCTTCCCGATAAATTCTTTTACCATCTTTAGAAATCTTTTTCATTTCTTTTTCTATTTTTTCTAAATCACTATCTTTTATAACATTATCGCCTAAATCGATATCATAATAAAATCCTTCTTCGATAACTGGTCCTACCCAAAATAAAGCGTTGGGATATAAATGTTTAACTGCTTGCGCTAAAAGGTGAGCGCAACTATGATTAATAACACTTAATCTTTTATCTTCTTTGATATTCTTTAACATAACTTTTACCTCCTAATTGCTCAACTTTTGAATGTCTGTTAATTTCTTCTAAAAGTTCAATAGTTCCTTCTATTTGTTTTTTTTCATACAATAATAATTGCATTTCACTCCATAACGAAATTAATTTACTTAATTGATTAATTTTTACTTTTTTTAATTTCGTTATTTGTTCATCAATATTACCTAAATTTTGAATTCTTCTTAATTCTTTTGGATTTATATATGGTGCGATATTACCATATCTATCAGATACCAATAATATTTTATGTGATAAAATTAATTCAATATTAGTAGATGCAAATTCAAATGAAACACTTAAAACATATGGATTTTCAAAACTTCTTAAATGCTTATGTTTTAATGAATAACAATCAACATCAACCCCATCATTTAAATATTTAATTACAAACTCTTTCATACTAATGGTATATTTACTTCTATCAAGTTTTTCTAAATTATTTTTACTCATAAATTTTCTCCCCTAAAAATAAAACACTCCTTTAATATCAAGGAGTGTTATAAACACGGTACCATCCTAATTTGGACTTAATTAAATAACGGCTTTAACCGGAAATCTCTTTCGAGTTCTACTCATAGGTAGTAACTTTTAACTCTTATTTATTGACCTTTCACTATCGTCAACTCGCTTTAAATAGAACTTTAAAAGTCGTGTCCTAATCAACATATTTAACTATATTTTAGCACATCACCTATATTTGTCAATATTAAATTAATTTTTTTACTTTATTTTTTTTCAAAGTTTCAAAGTTACCATCTTTATAAAAAATAACATAGCCATGATTTTGACGCCATTTTCTTCTTTCTTCAACAGGCATTTCAATAACTTCTTCTGCTATATCAATATGAAGAATACCATCTAAATGGTCATATTCATGTGATAAAACAGTTGCTTCAAAGCCTTCAAAAACTTCTATATGTTTATTTTTTTCAGTGTCATAATATTCTAAAGTTATTTTATAAGGTCTTAAAACTCTACCACAATTATCTAAACAACTAGCACAATTTTCCCAATATTCTGTTAATCCTTCTTTTTTTATAATAGTAGGATTTATTAATATTCGAGATTCATTATATTGTCTTTCTTCTTCCGTTTCTAAATGACTTTGCATTTTATTTATAATATCTAAATTAGTATTTTTTAAATAAATTAATCTTTTAGGTATTCCTAATTGAACTGATGCCATTGCCATAACTTCATTTTCTTTGCAAAATTTATCTAAAACTGCTATATCATCTTCTAAATTAGGATCATTAAAATCAACTTCTTTAGAAATTTGTCTTAAAAACTGTTCGTTGTCATAAATTGTTATTGCTTTCAAAATTGATCACTCCTACTTATATAATATCATATATTTAATAAATATTAACATTTAAATTATATAAATTATTAATTTTATCTTCTTTTTCCTTAGGAATAGTAATTGTATTTTTATCCCCATCAGATATATATCTATTATTTTCTAATATTTTAAAATTCATTTCAATATCAAATTCTTTACCATTATTATCATAAGCTCGAATTCTTTTTAAAAATGTTTTATCAAATGACTTATTAAATGGTGAATATTCCGCTTCCCACCCAACTCTTAATGTTGCCATAGTATTATACTCTTTATCATTATAAACACCTTTTAAAATAGAATTAAAATTTGCATGACTTTTATCATAAGGTGAACCAAATGGTAAAGCCACTATATTAACATATTTCTCGGGTATATATTTATCTAATAAATTATAGACACTTCCTATTTCTTGGACGGATTTTTCTTTAGAAATACTAGTAAAATCGGCATGAGAGTAACTATGATTACCTATATCATATCCATTATCAATTAACCATTTTAAAATTTTTTCATTATATTCACTTTGATTAAATAAACCACCATTTACAAAAAATGTTGCTGTTACATTAAAATCGGGATATTTTTGTTTAAAAGTTTCTAAAACACCTACAGCCGAATTAGGATCAATTATAATTTCTCCATTTTCATCTAAACCAATTACTTTTATATTGTTAGATAATCCATCGTCAAATGTGATTATAATAGGACTATAACCTGCTTCAACATCGATTATACCATTAACATAATCATTTAATCTTATCATTCTATAACCAGAATTATAATAAAACTCTAAATCCTTTTTAAAAGCTTCAGTAGTTCTTTGATAACCATCTTTATCAACATTACCACCTGTATATTCATTATCAGTAATATTGTGAATTCCGTGATACATCATAATTGGAACATTACCAGATTCATCAACTTTTAACTCTTCATAATTGATTCCTTTAGATATATAGATAATTAATTTTTCATTTTCATTTATTTTACTATTTACATCAATACTTTGCTTAAATATTTTATCTTTTTCATAAATATTATTTTCTTCTTTTATTTCTAAATTTAAATTATTTTCATTGGCAAAATTAATTGCATCTTCTTTAGTTTTGCCAACTAAATCAATCATTAAATTATCTACTTTTTCATCCTTAGGAACAAATATATAAATAGATATAAATGTTACTAAACTTAAAACTATTAAAACTACTAAAATTTTATTTTTCATACTACCACCTATATGTATTATACACCCAAACAATAAATTTATAAATACATAAACTATTATAGGTGATTAAAATGTTTAGAAGATGGAATCATGGGACTTGGTGTTTATGTTTAATTGGGTTAATTATCGTCTTTTGTTGGCAAGTGATAATAACTTTCTTTATCATTACTCGTTTTAATTTATTTTTATTATTTTTACTTTGGTTATTTATTTTATATGTTTTATTTAGAATAATATGGTGATATTAGTTTTTCTGTTTTATACATAATATCCATTTCATTACTTATTTCTTTTGTTTGTTCAAAAGTGGATTTGTCAAATTCTATTTTTGGAGGTAGTGCTATTAAAATGAAAAATAATTTTCTTTCATCTTTTTGTAATGGATAACTTTGTTCGTATTGCTTTAGTATCTCACTAAAATCATAATCTAATGCATGATGTTTATATAAAATATATAAATCAAATATTGGTATTCCAATTTTAGATTTGTCCCAACTAATTAAATATGATTTATCACTTTTAATAAAATGACTTAAATCTAAATTATTATGTAGTACTACTACTCTTTGTTTTGTTTTATCTTTAATTAATGCATACCAATTTTCAACTTCTTCTTTACAAAAATTTAACGAAATAAATATTCGTGATATATTGCGTGCTAATAAGTACTCACTAGGGCTCATATAGACATGTGATTCAATTAAAGTTATTATGTCGTTATAATAACTTTCTAGATATTCAATATTATTTTTAATATCTTCATATATTTGTTTATAATCGTCAAAATCTACTTCTTTATAATGTGTTGTTTTACTATGTAATAAACTAATTAAATTAATCAAATCCAACATTTTTTGTTCGTTTGGATAATCTAAGCTTTCAATATATTCTGCTATCTCATACTCTTCGTTTTCCTCACTTATAGTTCTAGGATAATAATTAAAACTACGTGATTTTAAATAGTCGAAAATCTTTTTATCTTTATTGTTTTTTTTAATAGCAAAACGCCCTATCTCTGTATCAACAATGGTTGTCTTACCATTTTTAATATAGCGATGGGGCTTTATTTGATATTTTTTTAATATGTCATTAATTTGTTTCATATAAAGAAGGTATAATTAATTTATCGCCTATTTTTATATCACTAATATCGTTATATTGTTCTAAAACTTCTTTAGTTATATTATATTTTAATATTATACTTTCAATTGTGTCATTTTCTTTTACAATACAAACACGATAAGTCGCATATGTTTCTGAGGAATCATCAAAATTATCAAACAAATTCTTTACATCTTCTGTATCAATTCTTGACATATCATCTAATTTTTTTGTTTCTTCTTTTTTTTCTTCCTTTGCTACTGCTTCAACCTTTTCTTCTTCATATTTAAATGGCGGTAGAATTTCTTCTATTTTATCTAAACCTATTTCAATAGATATACTTAGCAAATTATTGTTAACTATTTCGTAATAGAAATCATCAATATCAATTATTAAATTATCTAAATTATACCTATCGCTCATTTCAATATTAACAGGAATATCAAATTTAAAATCTTCCGTATTAATACTTGTATCATTTATTTTATAACTACCACTTATTGTAATATTACCCTTAATTATCCTATCATCTAATTTCAATTCATGGTCTAATGCAATACTTACTATTTCAGCAATATTATTTTTTAACTTTAACTCTTTTTTTAAAGGAACCGTTTTTTTCATATCATCACCCTAATTAATTATATGAAAAAAAGCTCATTATATTCATAACGAACTATATTTAAAATTATTTTTCAATATATACACTTTTGTAGGTAGTCTTTTCCCTAGTAGTAAATTTAAATTCTTTTTATTTAATTCTATTACTTTTTTTACTCTTCTTTTAAATGTTTCATTTTCCAATATTTTGGGATGTTCATATAAAATAGCATTCAAACTAGCAAAATAGTATTCATTATTTATTATGTCATCTAATGCACTATCGAATGTTTCCTCATCCATTTCTTCTAAATGAAGAATCAAGAAAATATAATCATATCCTAAAGACTTTTTTACAAAGTTTTTTTTATTTTCAAAATCTTTATAACTTATTTTTTTGCCTGCACAATTAAATCTTTTAGCTATTTCACGGCAATAATAATCATCACTATTATCAAGATATTCCATATTCAAATTAACTATTAAATCATTAAGTATTTCATAAAAATATTTTTTAGCTTCAGTAGTTTCGTATATAGCATTATCTCTAATATATGATATTAAAGTATACAATTTATTTTTTCTTGTCTCATCAATAATTTTTTTTGTTATTAAATGATCAGTTAAATCAATAAATATATCTAAAAAAGAATGATTAAATAAATAAAAATCATAATCACCTTGCAATGCTTGATGATATATTTCATCATCATATAAAAGACATTGACAAAATTTAGTATATAAATATTCCTCAAAATTTTCCATTATTAATCACCTTGTATAATTCTTTAAAATTCTTTACTTTTATAAATTTAATATTGTCTTTTACTTCTTTAGGTAATTCACTAATATCATTATCAAAAGGTATAATTATTTTTTTTACGCCACTTCGTAAAGCACCAATAGATTTTTCTTTTAATCCACCGATTTCTAAAACATGCCCTCTTAAAGTTATTTCACCAGTCATAGCAATATCACTAGATATTTTTAAATTAGTTAAAGCACTTAAAATTGCTAAAGTAAGAGCAATACCAGCACTAGGTCCATCTTTTTTAATAGCCCCTTCTGGAACATGAATATGAATATCATTATTAAACATTTCATAATTGATGTTATAAAACTTATAATTTGCTTTTAAATAACTCAATGCAATGTTAGCGCTTTCTTTCATTACATCACCTAAACTACCAGTCAAAATTAAATTTCCCTTACCTTTATAATAATTAACTTCAATTGGTAATACATCGCCACCAAATGGTGTATAAGCAAGTCCATTGACAACACCTACTTGTTCTTTTGTCTTTTCACTATATTTATATTTTTCTTTACCTAAATATTTAATTAAATTTTGCTCATTAATAATTATTTTATTTAATTTTATATTATTTACAACAATCTGAGTTACTACTTTTCTTATTATTTTATCTATTTGTCTTTCTAGTTCTCTTACCCCTGCTTCTTTAGTATAATTTCTTATAATTTTTAAAATAGTATTATCATCAATAAATATAAAATCTTTATTTAAGCCATTTCTTTTAATTATTTTAGGTAATAAATATTTAACAGCAATATCTAATTTTTCATATTCTGTATATCCTGATAAATTAATAATTTCTAGTCTATCTTTTAATGGCTCAGGTATATTTTCAATATAATTAGCCGTTAAAATAAATAAAACATTTGATAAATCATACTCTTCTTCAATATAATTATCACTAAAATTTTTATTCTGTTCTTTATCCAAAATACTTAATAAACAACTAGTAGGATCTCCTTTATAATCACTACTCATTTTATCAACTTCATCAATTAAAAATAAAGGATTATTTGATTTTGCTTTTTTCATGGAAGAAATAATTCTACCTGGTATTGCTCCAACATAAGTTCTTCTATGACCAATTATTTCTGATTCATCTCTTATACCACCAACCGATATTTGGACAAAATTACGATTTATTGCAGATGATATAGATTTTGCCAAAGTCGTTTTACCAACACCAGGTGGACCTACTAAACAGATAATCGAACCATTATTATTATTACTCATTTGATTTACTGCTAAATATTCGATAATACGATCTTTTACTTCTTTTAAGCCATAATGTGAAGCATCTAAAGACTTTTTAACTTGTTTTAAATTCTTATTATCATTTGTATATATATTCCAAGGTAGGGAAAGTAACCATTCAATGTAGTCTCTTATAATATTAAGTTCTGGCGACATACTAACACACGCCTCATATCGTTTTAATTCATAATTTAATTTTTCTTTTATCTTTTTAGGACAATCTAAATCATTTATTCTTTTTTTTAGTTTATCTAAATCATCATCTTTTGAAGTATCTCCTAATTCCTCTTTTAATAATTTCATCTTTTCTCTTAAAAGAAATTCTTTTTGACTTTCATCCATTTCTTTTTTGACTTTCATATCTAAATTACGTTCAATTTTAAACATTTCCTTTTCAGCATAAATGTCTTTTAATACCATTTCGCCTCTACTAATAGGACTTATTGTATTAAGATATTCTAACATTCTATCTTTATTATTTATTATATTAGGTACAACAATATCAGTAAATTTATCTAAACTTGTTTCTTTTTCAACGATAGATAAAATACCATTACTTATATAAGGAATATTATTGACATATGATTTTAATTCCTTTTTTAATTTATTAATTATTATTTCTTCATTTTCAATTTGTTCTATGGTTATTTCACTAACAATTGATTCTAAAGGATCATTCGATTTAAAATTTAAAAATTCAATTATATTTAATCTTCTTATTCCTTTTAAGTCAACTCTAGTATTACCATTAGGTAATTGTAAGATATTTTCTAATTTTGATAAAACGCCGATTTTAGTATTTTCACTATATTCACTTACTACTAATATATAATTATCATGAAATAATAAAGACATATCAATAACATTATTATCTAAATTTTTTGAATCAAATTCTAGTTTTAAAGTGTTATGAGGCAGTAACACAATGCCATTTAAAAGTATTACTGGTAAGTTATATTTTTTCAATGTAATCACTTCCTTCAAAACTGATTATTATTATAGCATAAAAAAAGAATTATTCATCCAACAATTCTTCTAAATTGACAATATTTAAATCTTTTGAATTTATGTATTCAATTATTAAAGGTAATTCATTAAGTGTAGTATCATTTATTTTTAAAGATATAATACTTCCTTTTTCCAAATTTTGTTTAATAGTTATTAAAGGATTATTTTTTACAATTATATTAGGAATTATCGTATAACTATTATTATTCTTACAAATTTTTAATATATCTTCATTTTCTTCTTCGGTATAACAATAAGTATATTTTTGATTACCTATTTTTGTTACGATAGTATTCATCCAACTAATACCATTAACATTATAACTATAATTGTATCCTAAATTACCTATCGTATGACCGTCTTCAATTAAATCAATTATTTTTTCATTATTATTTTCAAACCAATTACCATCAACATAAAAAGTTCCTTTTATTTCATAATTATTCAATATATTTAATATTTTATCAATATTACTATTTTGTTCTACTAAAAATAATAAACTTACTTCATTTTTATTACTTTTAATAATATATTTATCATAGTAATCTAAGACACTTATTTCTGGTTTAATACTCTCATACACTAATAAATTAGTATTAAATTCATCAATTTTTTTCATTTTTTTATAACTTTCTTTAACATTTATTTTACTACCAGAAATTCCTGCAATTATCGTATTATCTTTGATAATAGCATTAATTGGTTCGATAATATATTGATTTTCTACATCTTCTATTTGTTTTAGTAAATCATCATTTTCTTTTATTACAGTTGTTATTTTATTGGTATAGGTAAAAGTAAATAAAAGCAATGTTATAAATCCAATAACTTGAAATATTTTTTTCATAAATTCACCTAATTAAATATATGAAACATTTCACTTTTTTTTCAATATTTCATAATATAAGTTGAAAGGAGTTTTATTATGTATCCGAATTATCAAAATTTCAATCAATATAAACCTAATCAACAATATCCTAATGATGAAAGATTTATTGGAGGTTTTGCTTTTCCATTTTTATTAGGTGGTGTTACCGGAGCCGCTTTAGCACCAAATTTCTGGCGTCCACCATATAATAGGCCACCATATCCATACCCTCCATATCCATATTATGGACCATATTATAGATAAAAATAGTAGATTAAATTCTACTATTTTGCTTCTTCTTGAGCCCTTGTTTCTCTAATTACAATTACTTTTATTGTACCAGGATATTGTAATGTTTCTTCAATTTTATTTTTAATATCACGTGCAACCTTATAACTAGCAGCATCATCAATTTTATCTGGTTTAACTATTACTCTTAATTCTCTACCTGCTTGCATTGCATAAGATTTTTCTACACCTGGTATTTCATTACCGATACTTTCTAGTTCTTGTAATCTTTGGACATAATTTTCTAATGAATCATTTCTAGCACCAGGACGTGATGCAGACAAAGCATCAGCAATAGCAACTAAAACTGAAATTACATTATCAGCATCTTTATCGCCGTGATGAGACTCTATAGCATTAATAACAACATCATTTTCTTGATATTTTTTAGCTAAAGAAACTCCTAAATCAACATGTGAACCTTCAACTTCATGATCAATTGCCTTACCAATATCGTGAAGTAATCCTGCTCTTTTAGCTAGCCCAACATTTTCACCTAATTCTCCTGCCATAATACCCGCTAAATGAGCTACTTCAATCGAATGTCTTAAAGCATTTTGACCAAAACTTGTTCTGAAATGTAATTTACCTAATAATTCTTGCAATTCAGGATCTACTTTAGTAATTCCTAATTCAAATAATGCTTCTTCACCATATTCTAATAATTTTAACTTCATTTCTTTTACTGTTTTATCATATATTTCTTCAATTCTACCAGGATGAATTCTGCCATCTTTAATCAATGCTTCAATCGCTACTCTAGCAATTTCTCTACGATATGGATCAAAACTTGATAAAACAATTGCTTCTGGGGTATCATCTATTATCAAATCAACACCAGTTACTGCTTCAATTGACCTAATATTTCTTCCTTCTCTACCTATTAATCTACCTTTCATATCATCATTAGGCAAATTAACTACTGTAACAGTTTGATCACTTGCTACATCACCAGCATATTTTTGCATAGTTGATACTAATAAACTTTTAGCTTTTTTATCAACTTCTAATTTTGCTTCTACTTCCCTATCTTTAATATAAGCTGCTATTTCTAAATTCATCATTTCCTCGACTTTTTTAAGGACTAAATCTCTTGCCTCATTTTTAGAATAACCGGCTATCTTTTCTAACAATTCTACTTGTTGTTTTTTAATATCCTCCACTTTATCTTTTTCTTTTTGAATTTCTCTTTGTTTATTTACTAAATTATTTTCTCTTTCTTCTAACATTTGTTCTCTATTTTGTAATGTTTGATCTCTTTTATCAATATTACTTTCTCTTAAAAGTAATCTTTCTTCAGATTCTTTTATTTCATTTTTCTTTTCTTTTATTTCTTTTTCAGTTTCTATTTTTAATTTATGTGCTTCTTCTTTAGCATCTAATAAATAATTTCTTTTAATTTTATCAGCTTCTTTATTAGCCTTATCTATAATAGATTCTGCTTTTTTACCTGATAAATTATTTTTAATATAATTTAGTACGATCATTATTATGATTCCGACAAAAAGTCCCAACATTATCAATAAAATGGAGAGTATAATATCATTCATATATTACCTCCACTTTCTATATTAGAGCTTTACACTCTATTATTATTTTATAATTTTAACAATAATAAGTCAAGAAAATGTAGATTTTTTTAAAAAAATATTATATAATTATTAAAGAATAAAGAAGGGCTGATAAAATATGTTAGGAAAAATTATTTATATAAGTAATAATATTGCTCATGTTCAAGTACCTAGTAATGTTAAAATACCAACTAGTTTAATGAATATGCATGTTATATTTGAAGACACAAATAAAAAAGTTTTAGGTGAAATTGATGATATAAGTGAGAATTTAATCAAAATTAGATTTTTAGGTGAAATTGTCAATAATGTTTTTGTTGGTGGTGTTATAAGAAAGCCAACTATGGAAGCAAATGTAAGAATGATTAATGCTCAAGAACTAAAAATAATTGTTGGTGAAAATAGTAAAGAAACTTTTATGTTAGGAACAAGTGCTTTATATGATAATTATCCAATAATGGTAAATATTAATGATTTATTTTCTAATCATATGGCAATATTTGGTAATAGTGGTTCTGGTAAATCTTGTGGTGTGGCGAGATTACTACAAAACATATTTACTAATCCTAATTTTAAACCATATAAGGCAAATATTTTTATATTTGATGCCTATGGTGAATATCATAATGCATTTACTAATTTTAGTACAATTGATCCTAATTATCAATTTAAATATTATACAACTAATAAACAGGATACAAATGGACAACCATTGCAAATACCACTTTGGTTATTGGATAATGATGATTTTGCGATTTTGTTAAGTGCTGATGATCATTCTCAATTACCTATAATTGAAAGAATGATTAAATTAGTAAGAATATTTTCTTCTAGCGATGAAATGTCTTTAAAATATAAAAATCATTTAATAGCCAAAGCCATTATGACTATTTTATATACTAATCAAAGTGCTAGTAGTAAAAGAAATGATGTTTTTGCTATATTTAATTCTTGTTCTACGCCACAATTTAATCCAGAAGCAGTAGTTCAAGGTGTCGGTTATACAAGAAAATTTAGAGAATGTTTCTTAATAAATGACCAAGATAATTTTTCTGAGAGTGTTTTATTATCAGAATATGTATCAAGTTTTATTGATGAAAATTTAGACCAATATGAAGAAGAAAAAATTAATTATTTTACTTTAGAAGATTTAGAAAAAGCGTTAAACTTTACTTTAATATCTGAAGGATTATTAAGAAACGAGAAAGCTTATAGTGGTGCTATAGCATTAAAAGTTAGATTACATTCTATTTTAATTAGTGAATATTCTAGATATTTTGCTGTTCCCCAATATATGACTAAAGATCAATTTATAGCAAGTTTAATTAGTAAAAATAATCGTAAAGCACAAATTGTTAATTTTAACTTAGAAGATGTTGAAGATTGGTTTGCTAAATTTGTAACTAAAGCTTATACAAAATTATTATTTAATTATGTTAAAGGTATGAGTAACAGAGCAACTATACCATTCCATATATTTTTAGAGGAAGCACATAGATATGTTCAAAAAGATAATGATACTTTCTTAATTGGATATAATATATTTGATAGAGTTGCTAAAGAAGGTAGAAAATATGGTCTTATTTTAGATTTGATTTCTCAAAGACCTGTTGAATTATCTGATACAGTTATATCACAGATGGCTAACTTCTTAATATTTAAAATTACTCACCCATTAGATGTAGAATATATTCAAAAAATGTTACCTAATATTAGTTTAGATATAGTTGAAAAACAAAAGAGTTTACAACCTGGTACTTGTATGGCTTTTGGGCGCGCATTTAAAATTCCTATGATTGTTAAAATGCAAATGCCTAATCCAATGCCAGAAAGTAGTAACTGTAATATTTTAGGGACATGGTAAAAGAACATCAATCGATGTTCTTTTTATTATCATTTTTTAATCCATAATGAACTCTAACTTTATCTTCAATTTCATCACATAATTGTTTATTTTTCTTCAACATTTCTTTAACATTTTCTTTACCTTGGCCAATTTTTTCACCATTATATGAATACCAAGCGCCACTTTTTTCAATTATATTTGCTTCACTAGCTAAATCAACTAATTCTCCTTCATGAGAAACGCCTTCACCATACATTATATCAACAGTACATGATTTAAAAGGTGGAGCCATTTTATTTTTAACTACTTTAATAGTTGTTTTATTACCAACAATATCAGTACCTAGTTTTAATTGTTCTGCTCTTCTTATTTCTAGTCTAATTGAAGAATAAAATTTTAAAGCCCTTCCACCTGGTGTTACTTCGGGATTACCAAACATAACCCCTACTTTTTCTCTTAATTGATTAATAAATATAGCAATAGTATTTGTTTTATTTATTACACCTGCTAATTTACGTAATGCTTGACTCATTAATCTTGCTTGTAATCCAACATGAGAATCTCCCATTTCACCTTCTATTTCGGCTTGTGGGACTAATGCAGCAACAGAATCAATTACGATTACACTAATAGCACCACTTCTTACTAAAGCTTCACATATTTCTAGGGCTTGTTCGCCATTGTCAGGTTGTGACAATAACAATTCATCTATATTAACTCCTAATTTTTGGGCATACTGTGGATCTAATGAATTTTCTGCATCAATAAATGCAACTCTTCCACCTAATTTTTGTGCTTCGGCTATAGCATGTAATGCAAAAGTAGTTTTACCACTTGATTCTGGTCCATATATTTCAATTATTCTTCCCTTAGGATATCCGCCAATTCCTAATATCATATCTAAGGCTATTGAACCACTTGGGATAACATCAATTTGTCTAACTTCATTCGATCCTAATTTCATAACAGATCCTTTACCAAATTGTTTTTCAATATCTTGTAAAACTTGATCTAATGTTTTATCATTACTTTTTGTCATAATTCCTCCTAATTTTAACTCCTACAATATTAATTATAAACTAAAAATAATTACTTGTCAATATAAATACGAAATTTTGTTTGTATAAAATTTAAAAAAAACAAAATAGTTTAACTATCTTGTTTTTTGGTAATCATCTTCATCAATATATACCTTATTACCATTATCATCAAAATAATATGGCTTATTTGTTATATTATTTTCGAAATCAATTTCATCTTCTGGAACTGATATTTCATTACCATTATCGTCAATATAATAATAATCATCATTAGGTACTTCATAAGTAAATTGATTTCTATTTATAGTTACACCATTAAGACTTTCATTCCAATTTATTTCAGCATTAAACAAATTAGAAATTGCACGAACTGGTAAATATGTTGTTCCATTAAAGACATATGTTTCAACTACATTACCGTTTACATCTGTAGGAGTAAATAAATTACCATTATAGAATATTTTCATACCTTTATTTCCAACTAAAGTTTTATTAATTAAAGTTTTATATGGTTGTCTATTAGTTGTAGGTATCTCTGGATAAATAGTCATATATACTTTATTACCATTTTCATCAATGTAATAAGTTTCTTCATTTTCTTTACTAGTCATATAAACATTACCATTTTTCCATTCGATATCAGTATTAAATACATTAGAAATTGCTCTTGCTGGTAAATATGTTGTTCCATTATAAACAAATGGTTCGACCATATTACCATTTACATCAGTAGGTATATACAATTTACCATCAATATATATATTAACTCCAGTATATGCATTTATTTGTGTATTTGCAAGAGTACTAACTGCTGATTGTAAATCTGAAGTTTTTATATATCCCTTATCAATTATAGGAACAATTTTACTTCCTAACTGATAATAAACAATTCCACTTTCTTCACTAATTCTAATTGGTGTATTATTAGTATTATATTTAGCATATTCTGAATAATTCATAGTGTTTTTATCATAAACTTTAGATGCTAATAATGTTTGTTTATAATTTAAATATTTATTGATAGATTCTTTTAATTCAGGATAAGCTTGATACTTAGTATTAATTGTTTGACTAATTAAATTAGTGTCACCATAAAGTGATACATATATATCTTCTTTATCTTGGCCACTAGTTCTAACATAATTACCTTTATCTAAAGACTTTTCTAACTTAGAATAAAATATATCAATATCCCCTATGATTTGATTATATAATTTTAAATCACTTTCACTAATTATTTTAGTTTCATAATATAATTTAAAACTTGGATTATTACCATTATAGACAACATCAATTTGTGGAATATTTACTAAAGTATTTCCTGTTACTAATTTAGAATCGTCTATTGATATAATTTTTGAATCAATGATACTGTTATTTTTAATCTCATAAATACCAATATTTATTAAACCATTTGATAATGAATTGACAAATGAGCATTGTTTATTTTTTGAAAAATCTTCTAAATCATCTAATGAAATTCCAGTAACATTATTAAATGCTAACTTACATTCATTTGTTTTTGTTTCTAAATATTTTTCTATAATTTTACATTGTGTATTTGTCATATCATCAAAATCTACTTTGGCATTATCAGTTATTTTTGTCATAGTAGCAACAAATCTTGCTAAAGTGTTTTCTTTACTCTTTGTATGAGCAATAGATACTCCACCATTTGCCATTATACTGTAAAATTCCTTAACATTTGTATCAATTTGCTTAATTATTTTATTTACTTCTTCAGCATCTTTATCACTAATGTATGAAGATTCATAGTTGCTTTCTTTAAAATGTTCATCATCAGAAGTTATACTAATTGTTGGAAATTCAATATTAGCGGCTTCAGCCTTTGGTGTTCCAGCCCCAACTATAAAAGTAGTTGCTAAAACAAATGGTAAAGTTCTTTGTAAAACTAATTTTTTGGTATTTTTTAAAGCTTGTTTAATTTTTTCAATATTAATATTATTCATAATTTTTCCCCCTTTAATAATATTTGGCTGTTATAATACCATTAAATCACAATTTTGTCAAATTAGCGTATTATTATATCTTTATTAATTTGGTAATATTGTAATCCTGAATAAACACTTAAAACTGTTCCTATTATAAGCAATACATCTGATACTTTAATATTTATTAACTCAAATGGTAAATTATTAAATAAAGTTAATATAATACCTAACATCAAAACAATAGTCTTTATTTTACCTGATTTAATAGCAGCAACAACTTCTTTTTTACTACCAACAATCATTTTAATAATATCAACTGCTGTATCACGTGCGACAACAATAACTGGTATAATTGGATGAATTAATCCTTGACTCGCTAAGATAATCAATACAGAATTGACTAAAAATTTATCTGCTATAGCATCTAACATTTTTCCTAAATCTGTAATTAAATTATATTTTCTAGCAATACGACCATCTAAAAAATCTGTAATTGCCGCTAATATAAATAATCCACCAGCAATAAAATATTTTATGTCAACAACTATTAATTCATTAATAAATAATTTAGTTGCTGTTAAACCTACTGCATCAAAAGGAAATAATAAAATTATTATTATTAATATTGTTAAAAAAATTCTTAAAGTTGTTATTTTATTTGGTAAGTTCATAAATACCTCCATAAACTAAATTATCTTCATCTTTATCTTCATGAAGAATTGTATATAATAAAACACCTATAGTTATTAACAATACAACAATTGCAATATAAATAAAATTTTGGTATACTTTTTCTCTTTTATGTTCTACTGTATATGGTGATTTAATTTTATTATCATCTTTAATTTTACTTTCTTTTTTTATATCGTCTAAAGATAATTTAGAAGTATAGTCAAATAAATATTCATTAAAATCATCAACTAATTCTTCTTTATTTAATCCTAAATATTTAGCGTAATCTCTAATAAAATATTTCAAATTAAATACATCTTGAAATTTTTCAACATTGCCGTTTTCTATATCATTAATTTGAGAAGCATCTATTTTTAAATCTTCGGCGGCTTCTTCTACGGATACA
This sequence comes from uncultured Bacilli bacterium, assembly GCA_944332725.1. Classification (GTDB taxonomy): domain Bacteria; phylum Bacillota_I; class Bacilli_A; order RF39; family UBA660; genus Faecisoma. The sequence continues at coordinate 5,392 of CALVKO010000015.1, read as the reverse complement.
CCGATACTTTCTCTTGCTTCTTTTAATTTTTCACCTATTTCTTTCATTATCCACCTCATAAAATAAAAAAAATAATACTTATAAGCCATGTTCTGTACTCTTTATAAGAGCGACAAACATCTATCTACCATTACTGGTTCTAAAGTAAGTTTGATTCCCTACTTTAAACTCCCCTACCATAATTTGGGTTTCTTGCTTGTGGGGTTTACCGCGTTTCATTCTTCTATTACTAGAAGCATCGTTTCTGTGGCACTTTATATCTAATCTAATCCTTATAGGACTATTTCGATGCCGTTAGGTTAAAACCTACCATAGGTTATTTTTTCCCTATGCACAATCACTACTACCATCTCAGGATAGTGCAAGCATGGACTTTCCTCTACAATAAATGCAGCGTTTGTCAAGTATTATTCTTTTCCATATATAATTTTTTCTAAATTAGACAACCTTCTTAAAACATCGACACTATTAGTTCCAGAATCACTATCAGCATTTTCTTTTAATATATCTAATTTCATCTTTAAACTTCTAATTTCTTGTTTTAATTTCATATTGTCATTTGTTAAATCTCTTACTTCATTAGCCAACTCTTTATTAATTGCGATAAATTCTTCATAATCACGCATAACTACATCTAAAAATTTATCAACTTCTTGAGGACGATACCCCCTTGTATCCAACTTAAATTCTTTTTCAAAAATATCTTTAACCGTCAACATTATTCGATCTTGATACATCTAATATCACCCAAATTAATTATATAACAAAAAAGGACATTTTGTCAATCAAATTATCTTCTTATATTTTTAAAATAAGTGGCTAATTTGATATACTTAATGTCCTCAATCATTCCGTTAAAAACTTCTTCTATATGGTCCATTTTATCACCTATTTTTATTAAAACATATTAGTGTAAACATTGCATTAAATTCGACAAAACATGTCAAAATAAGTTTAATTTATTTAAGATATATAGTATAATATTATTGGTGAGATAGATGAATTATCCTAACGGTATTAAAAAAAATTATAAGATTAGTACTAGTAATCGTGGTATGAATTTAGAAGAGGATATTAATGAATCTAACTTATACTATCGTAACAATGATATCGCGATTATTTATAAAAAACCAACACCAATCACTATTAATAAAGTCGATTATAAAAGTAGAACTGATGCAGTTATAACTGAGGCTCATTTTACTATTCCTTCTACTACAGATTATAACGGAATATATAAAGGTAAATATATTGATTTTGAGGCTAAAGAAACAAGAAAAGATTACTTTCCTTTAGCCAACATTCACAAACATCAAATAGAACATTTACAAAAAATTAGAGAATGTGGTGGCATCGGATTTATTATTGTTAGATTTACTTTAAAAAATGAAACATATTTGTTAGAAATTGACAAATTAAGTAATTTTTTAGATAATAGTAATAGGAAGTCTATTCCTAAAAAATATTTTGAACAAAACGGATATTTAATTAAACAAGGGTATCGGCCTTGTTTAGATTATTTAAAAATAATTAAGGAGAGATATAATGAAGAAATTTTGGAAGAAAAATAAGAAAACTATTATTCTAGCGCTTATTAGTCTTGTCATCTTAATAGTTGGAACAATTTTAATAAGTTTTATCCCAACTATTTTACTTATTTTGTTTGGTGGTTTAATTTATTATTTTGTTACTAAGCCTAAAAAGAAAAAAAGTAAAGGTGAACTGTTTAAATCATTTATGATATTTTGTTTTTCATTTGCTATATTTTGTTTAATTATAGGTATTTGTTTTGGCGGTTATATTATTGCTACTGCCCCAGACTTTACAGAAGAAAAATTATACAATAAAGATGCTACTATTTTATATTTATCTAATGGTGACGAATTTGCTAAAATCGGTGACGAATTAAGGCAAAAAGTAACTTATGATGAATTATCTCAATCTTTAATTGATGCTATTATTGCAACAGAAGATTCAAGATTTTTCCAACATAGTGGTGTAGATTTACCAAGATTTTTAAAAGCATCTATTTCACAACTATTAGGTAAAGGTGGTGGTGGTGCTTCTACTATTACAATGCAAGTTTCTAAAAATACGCAAACATCGACTGTCGATAGTGGTATTAAAGGTATAATTCGTAAATTTACCGATATTTATATGTCTGTATTTAAAATAGAAACAAATTATACTAAAGAACAAATTATTGAATTTTATGTTAATTCCAATAATTTAGGTGGGAACAATCGTGGTGTTGAACAAGCAAGTTTAGACTATTTTGGTAAAAGTGCTAGTGAATTAAATGTTGCGGAAGCGGCTATGATTGCAGGACTTTTCCAAGCACCTAATGCTTACTACCCTTATCTTCATCCTGAAGAATGTGAAGAAAGAAGACAAACAGTTTTAAGTTTGATGTTAAGACATGGTTATATTAATGAAGAAGAATACAATATTGCTAAAGAATTAACTGTTGATAAGTTATTAGTAAAAAAAGAGGGAGAAACTTCCACTAATGCTTATCAAGATTTTATCGATACTGTTGTTGAAGAAGTTATCGAAAGAACTGGAAATGACCCTTACATAGTACCAATGAAAATCTATACGACAATGGATAAAGATATGCAAGAAAATATGAACAATGTTATGAATGGTAAATCTTATAAATGGAAAAACGATGTTGTTCAAGGTGGTTCTGTTGTATTAGATGTTAAAAATGGTGAAATTAAAGCCGTTGGTGGAGGAAGAAATCGTGTTGTTAGAGGTGACAACTATGGCGTTAATTTAAATAGACAAATAGGATCATCTGCTAAACCGTTATATGATTATGGTCCTGGTATTGAATATAATAATTGGTCTACTTATACACCATTTACCGATGAACCGATAAGTTATACAGGTGGTATTAGTATTGGAAACTGGGATAATAAATATAGTGGGTTCCAAACATTACATACTGCTTTAAAATATTCAAGAAATACATCCGCTTTAAAAGCATTTAAACAAGTTGATAATAAAAAAATTCAAGAATTTGTTACAAATTTAGGTCTATCACCTGAAATCGAAAATGGATTAATTCACGAATCCCATGCCTTAGGTGGTTATACCGGCGAATCTCCTCTTACAGTTGCTGCTGCTTATGCGGCCTTCTCTAATGGTGGTTATTATATCGAACCTCATAGTTTTACTAAAATAGAATATTCTGATACAGGAGATACTTATGAAGTAAAACCTGTTACTAGAAAAGCAATGAGTGAAGAAACGGCTTATATGATTACTAAAGTATTAGAAGATACTTCAAGTTATGCAGTTGGATTAAGTGTTAATGGTGTTAATTATGCTGCTAAAACTGGTACTACAAACTTAGATAACGACACTATTAGGGATTATGGTTTACCAAGCAACGCTATTAGAGATAAATGGATTGCAAGTTTTAATGATTCATATGCCATCGGTGTATGGTATGGTTATTTATATCTTGATAAAAAAAATTGTTTAACCACATCCGATTATTCAGTAAAATATATATTTCAAGCAATTGCTAAAGGCGTTTATAAAGAAAGATCTACTTGGACACAACCAGATGGTGTTGTCAAAGTTGAAGTTGAATCAGAACTTCCTACCGCTATGTTAGCAAGTGAATATACACCTAAAGATAAAAAAGTTACTGCTTATTTTAAAAAAGGTTTTGAACCAACTGAAACTTCTACAAGATATAGTCAATTAGAAAATGTTACTAATTTAAATTATACAAATAATACATTGTCTTGGGATGCAATTCAAACACCAGATTTTATCAATGAAGAATATTTAGATCAATTATTCTCTAAATTATATTCTGATGAAGATATGAAAAATAAAGAATTAAAGTCAAGATTAAGTTATAATAAGAAAAATATTGGTACTGTTGTTTACGATGTTTATATTAAAGATAGTAATGGTAATTTAAAATTAATTACAACAACTAGTAATACAAGTTTTATCTACCCTACTACCGAAACTACAACCTTTGTCGTTAAAACTAGTTATAGTATATTTAAAAATAATGCTAGTAGTGGTGCAGAATTTACTGTGGAAAACAGTGGTGGCTCTATTATAAGTAGTCAACTTAATAGCAATTCAACCATTAACTTGTCAATTGGTCAAGAATATAATGAACCAGATAAACCAGTTATCGTTTTACTAAATGGTATTACCGATATTACTAACTTAGCTACTATAACTTGTACAGTTATGAGAAATTCTGACAATCAAGTATTTAGTAATACATCTTATATAAATACCAATAAAGCCGATTCTTATACCATAACATATCATATAAAATATGGAAGTTATAGTGATACTCAAATAAAATATGTTCAAATAAGTTGATAAAAATTATTTAAGAATAGAAAATTTGAAAATTCTATTCTTTTTTATTTCAACTATACTCTAAAGGTATTCTTTTTATATAATTATGTAGAATTCTACATAAATATAAAAAAACAATATAATTATAATATTGTTGAATAATTTTCTTAAACTTTAAATGGTGCTTTACTTTTAAATTTTAATGTAAAAGATGTTGGATTAAAATCTAAATCTTTAAAAGAATAATTATATAAATTTTGTAAATTATTAAACATTATATTTTTATCATCTATTTTTAAACATTTTAGGTATAAATTTATAAAATCTTGATTAGGTAATGTATGTATTTCTGAGAAAATATAACTTTTAGAATACTCTTCATCAGTATAAAGTTTTCTGATTTTCATTATCGGTAAATCAATTATTCCATTAATACGACTATATAATACTCTGATTTTTTCTAGTACAATAAAATAAACAGCATAAAAACTTTCGTCACAAATTAATGATTCTAAGTCTTCCATTCTATTATTAATAGAAAATATCGAAAATTTATCATAATCATCAAATGAAGATTTTATTTTAGTATTATATAACTCTTTAGCATATTCTATAAATTCTTTTATTTTATTATTTTTATCATATAAAATTTCACAAGTAGCAAATTTTGTTAAATGTGATGGATCATTATTTTCAATTTCCAATTTTATTAATTTATATAATCTTTTTATATCCTGAATAAAATATTCTACTCTCACGCCATCAATTAACATACTTCCACAATCTTGAGTTTCATAATTTTCACAAATTATAACTACATCCAAATCAGATAAATTTTTATTTTGATTTCTTACATAACTTCCATATACAATCACACCTAGATAATCAGTTATATTTAATTTTTTTATAAATTTATTAATATATTCGATTATTCTATCATTTAACATATTTACCTCCTAAAAAACAAATATATTATATCATACGGCAGACTATGTCCGCAACCTAACTATTTTAATTTTCAAAATAAAAAGCAAACTTCCTCTTGAAA
>CALVKO010000014.1 GCA_944332725.1 uncultured Bacilli bacterium | reverse complement strand
GTGAGGGGCAGACAGACGAGCCTTTCACTTGAAATAATAATGAAAGAGAGGTAAGTCGAGTTTGTCTACTCGACAGGTAATGTAATGATTGATACACATTGTCATATAACTAGTGAATATTACAATAATATTAATGAAGTTATAAATAAGATGAAGGATAATATAATTATAGTAAGTGGAACTAATAAAGATGATATTAAAGAGGTAATTGAATTGTGTAAATATAAAAATGTATATGGCACAATTGGAATTTATCCTACGGAAGAATTAGATTTAAAAGTAATAGAAGATAACATTAATAATAAAAAAATAGTAGGTATTGGGGAAATTGGTTTGGATTATCATTTAGAACATAACAAAGAAGAACAAATTAATAAATTTATTAAACAATTAGATTTAGCAAGAAAATATAATAAAACTGTTGTTATACATACAAGGGATGCTATACAAGATACTTATGATATATTAAAAAATTATAAGGATTTAAAGAAAGTAATACATTGTTATAGTGGTAGTTTAGAAATGGCTAGAGAGTTTATTAAAATAGGTTGTAGATTGGGTATTGGTGGGGTATTAACTTTTAAAAATAGTAAGTTAAAAGATGTTGTAAAGGAAATTGATTTAAAATATATTTTATTAGAAACTGATAGTCCTTTTTTAACGCCAGAACCTTTTAGAGGTACTAAAAATGAACCTTATAATGTAATTTATGTGGCGAAAAAAATAGCGGAAATTAAAAATATTTCTTTAGAAGAAGTATTAAATATAACTACTAATACCGCTAAAGAGCAATTTGACTTAGAGTAAAATTTATGATACACTTAAATTATGGTAGACAAAATTGAGGTGAAACAATGAATTTTTATTTACTAAGTTTATTTGGTAAATGGGTGAGTTTGGGATTACTTTCAATTATATCTTTATTTGGTTTCGAAGTTAATGAAACTAAAAAAGAAGTAAGTAATGATAATATTAATAAAAATATTAATGTTGTTTCGAAAGTTATTGAATATGAAACAATTAAGACTTATGATAGTTCGATTCCTAGCAATATAACTAATGTTTTAGTTGAGGGAAAAAATGGATTAGTATTTGTTGGAACTAATAATGAAGAAATAGTTTTGGAAGAAGTTATTAACGAAGAAGTAGTTGTAGGTACTGGAAAATATGGTAAATACAAAGGTGTTATGACGGGGTATGGACCAGATTGTAGTACTTGTTCAGGCGTTGGTAATGTTTCTTGTAAAACAAAAGATAAGAAAAAATTTAATTTAATAAACGATGGTGTTTATTATAAAGATGATGAATTTGGGGAAGTAAGAGTACTTGCCGCTGCATTATCAGAATTTCCTTGTGGAACTATTATAGAAGTAAAAAGTTCTAATTTAGGGGATTTTATGGGCATTGTAATGGATACTGGATATACGATGAGGGAACAATTAAAAGATGGTATATATCATTTTGATGTTGCTTATCAAACAGAAAAGGATGAAAACATTAGATTTGCTACTAATATGAGTGGTAATGTGGAATTTAATGTTCAAAGATGGGGATGGTAAACCATCTTTTTTTAAATAATTAGATAAAAAAATATAAAATAATGTTATAATAATATAAAAAATGTGGAATTTATCATATTTAAAATAAATAGCAAAGGAGGTTTATATTTGGAAAAAATTAATATTAAATGGAGTTATACTAATAGTATTGTTAATAATTTAATAAGGATAAATAAAGCTAAAGAAATAGTTGATTTATTAGAAATTCCTATATCAGTTGAAGAAGAAATAAAAAAAGAAATAATAATTAAAAGGGTTCATTATTCTACAAAAATTGAAGGAAATAGTTTAAATTTAAAAGAGGTAAAAGAAATTATTGAAAAATCAAAAGAATTAAGAGAAAGAAATGCTTTAGAGGTTAGAAATTATTATAATGCCTTAATATTTTTAAATAATAAAACTGAAATGAATATAACGGAAGAATTAATATTGAAAGTTCACAATTTAGTAGAAGGAAAAAAAACAAATCATAAAAATGATTATCGCGATGGACAAAATATAGTATCAGATTCAATATCCGGAAAAATAGTATATATGCCACCAGAAGCAAAAGATGTCAAATCATTAATTATACAAATGATAAATAGATTTAATTTAGATGATGACATTCCAATTCCGATTAAAGCTGGTATTTTTGCTTATGAATTTGTTACTATACATCCTTTTTGGGATGGAAATGGTAGATGCGCAAGATTGTTAGCTAATTTTATTTTAAAGTCATATGATTATGATTTAAAAGAATTTTATGTTATGGAAGAATTTTATGATAAAGATATAAACAATTATTATAATTCATTACAAATGGGATTACATCATAATTTTTATTTTGGAAGAAATGATGCTGATATAACAGAATGGTTAGAATATTTTATTTCAATAATGGCCGATACTTTTGAATTAGTTGGTAATAGGGTTAAAGAAATATATATTAATACTAAGGAAGAAATTAGTATAATTGATACTTTAGATAAAATGGAAAGATGGGTTGCTAACTTTATTAAAAATAATGGTAAAATAAAAGCTAAAGATATAGCAACTCATTTTAAAATAAATTTAGATACTGCTAATAATTGGATAAAAAAGTGGATAGATAAAGGTTTTTTAGAAAGATATAATGATATTCAAAAAAGAAATATAGATTATATATTAACAGAAAAATATAAAAATAGTTTAAAATAAGCCGAAAATAAGCCGAAAATAAGCCGAAAATAAGCCGAAAGGAGTAATTTTATGGAATATTCACCTAAAAAAATAAAAGAAATAATTGAATTAAATAATTTTAATTTTAAGAAGAAATTTGGTCAAAATTTTATTATTGATGAAAACATTATCGATTCTATCATTAATAAGGCTGAAATTGATAAAAATACATTGGTAATAGAAATAGGTCCAGGTGCGGGATCTTTGACCTACAAACTGGCTAAAAATGCCAAAAATGTGTTATGTTATGAAATAGATACAACTTTAAAAGAAATACTAGAAAGTAATTTAAAAGAATTTAAAAATATTGAAATTATTTATAACGATTTTTTAAAACAAAATATTAAAGATGATATAAAAAAATATACATATGATAAATTATATGTTGTTGCTAATTTACCTTACTATATAACTACACCTATTTTAATTAAAATAATTGAAGATAGTATTGCTGTGGATAAAATTGTTGTTATGGTGCAAAAGGAAGTCGGAGATAGATTTAAAGCAAAACCTAATAGCAAAGATTATAGTTCATTATCTGTTTATTTAAATTATTATTTTGATGTTAAAAAAATACTGGATGTTAGCAGAAATGTTTTTATGCCAAAACCTAATGTTGATAGTATTGTAGTAGAATTTAGTAAAAAAGAAAAAATTAAATTAAAAAATGAACAATTATTTTTTAAGTTAGTAAGAGATTCTTTTAAACAAAAAAGAAAGAATTTAAAAAATAATTTAAAAGATTATGATTTAGAAAAAATAAATAAAATATTAAATAAATATAATTTTGACTTAACTGTAAGGGCTGAACAACTAGATATAAATATATTCATTGATATTGCTAATAATTTATAGAAAATTGCTAAAAAAAGCAATTTTTTTGATAAATAAAAAGGAAACCACTAACTTTTATCTAATATAACTAATAGGAGGTGATTTAAATAAAAAAATTTTATACTGCTAAACATGAACCGATTTTTATGTATGCAGCAGTAAAAAAAGAATTCTTAATTGCTATTTTAGAACCTATCTTAGATAAAAAAATAATTGAATTAGAAATTCTAAATCCTAATTTAATCCAAGACCATTATAAAAGACGTGGTCAAAGATTAGATTTATTAGTTAAAACAAAAGATGAAATAATTAATGTGGAATTAAATACTAATTATAGTGAAGAAGTAATGATAAGGAATCTTCATTATATCTTTAAATTAGCAAGTGAAAATACGGAAAGAGGAAATAAATATAAAGTAGGTTATTCGATAATTCAAGTAAATTTAAATTTTTATAATAGTAAATATGAGAAAAGTATCTACACATTATATGATAAAATAAATAAAATAGAATTAACGGATTATATCAAAATATATAATGTAGGTATAGACAAATATATAAAAAACTATTATAATAATGATAAGAAGTTTACTCAAGGTGAAGAAGCTTTAATAATGCTAGATATGGGTAAACAAGAATTAGAAGAATTATCGGAAAAGAGTGAGATAGTGAATAATTTTAAAGAAGAAGTAATTAAAGCAAATAATGATGAGTTTGTAGTAGATTGGATAAGTCGCGAAGAAGAACAAAAACAATATGAAGAAGTAATGTATGAAAAGGGACTTAGCCAAGGAATTATAGAAGGCAAACAACAAGGCTTATCTGAAGGAATTGCACAAGGCAAACAACAAGGAATCACTCAAGGAATCGAACAAACCAAAATTGAAGTGGCTAAAGAAATGTTAGAATTAAATATGGATTTAGAAACAATAAGTAGAGTAACTAAATTAGCAAAAGAAGAAATTGAAAGTTTAAGAAATTAAACTTTTTTTGTTAATATAATTAATTAGGTGATATATTTGTTTAAAATAATCGATAGTATTTTATGGGCAACTGCTACTATTTTAATGGTTTATTGTGGAATATACCTTACTTTTAAATTAAAGTTTGTACAGTTTAACATAAAAGAAATGTTAAAAAATTTATTAAAAAAAGAAGATAACAATATTACTTCATTTGAATCTTTAATGATGGTTTTAGGGGGTAGAATTGGTGTCGGGAGTATTGCTGGCATTGCTTTAGCCATTTATTTAGGTGGTATAGGTTCAATTTTTTGGATGTGGATAATTGGTTTTATATCGGCGGCTAATAGTTTTGCTGAAACTACTTTAGGTGTGAAATATCAAGAAAAAAATAATAATCATTATATTGGTGGTCCTAGTTATTATATTAAAAAAGGTTTAAATAATAATAAGTTAAGTAATATATATGCTTTAATAATTGTAATAAGTCAAATATTTGGATTTTTAAGTATCCAAGCAAATACTATAACTAATTCCTTAAATCTTAATCCCATAATAAGTGGTTTAATAATAACATTTATTTCTTATTTAATTATAAGTAAAAATACGAAGCAATTATTTAAAATATCAGCAAAATTGGTACCTATTATGACAATAATATATATAATTGCTTCAATTTACATAATAATAATTAATATTAATTCTATACCTTATTTATTAATAAATATAATTAAAGAAGCATTTAATTTTAAGGCATTAGGATTTGGAGTGGTATCATCTTTTATTGTTGGTATTCAAAGAGGTATATTTTCGAATGAGGCTGGATTGGGTACAGGTTCGATTGCTGCTTCGACAGTTAAATCAAATTTTCCAGCATCACAAGGTTATGTTCAAATGTTAGGTATATATATAACAACATTTTTAGTATGTACGGCGACAGCTTTAGTTATTTTAACTAGTGATATTTATTTCCTAGGAAATAATATTAATGGTATTGAAATAACTCAAAATGCTTTCATTTATCATTTGGGAAATTTAGGAAATATTATTGTAATTATATCTATTATTTTATTTGCTTTTTCCACAATATTATCTGGTTATTATGATGCGGAATCTAACACTTCTATAAAACCTAAATATTTAAGAATAATTATTTGTTTCGATTTGTTTATAAGTTCGATAATATCAGCAAACATAATATGGGAAATGGTTAATATAATAACAGCAATACTTGCAATTATCAATATATATGCTTTGTTAAAATTAAAAAAAGATGTTATATTTGAATTGAGAAGATATAAAGAATGTGGTAAAATGAAGTAGGTGTTAGTTATGATTAATAAGAAATGGGATATAGTCTTAAAAGAAGAAATGAATAAAGAATATTTTAAAAAATTAGGAATTTTTGTTAAAAACGAATATAAAAGTAAAATATGTTATCCACAGTATAAAGATATTTTTAATGCTTTAAGGTATACTGATTATGATGAAGTTAAAGTAGTTATTTTAGGTCAAGATCCGTATCATGGTGAAAATGAAGCCCATGGATTATCTTTTTCGGTAAAAGATGATGTAAGAAGACCGCCTTCTTTAAATAATATTTTTAAAGAATTAGAAAGTGATTTAGGGATTAAAAAAACAAATAATGATTTAACTAATTGGGCAAAACAAGGAGTATTATTATTAAATAGTATTATGAGTGTTGTTAAAGATACGCCATTATCACATAAAGAAAAAGGATGGGAAATATTTACTGATAATATTATTAAATTGTTAAATGAAAGAGAAGAACCGATGGTATTTATATTATGGGGTGGTTATGCTAGAAGTAAGAAGAAGTTAATAACTAATAAAAATCATTATATTGTCGAATCAGTTCATCCGTCTCCTTTATCTGCTTATAACGGATTTTTTGGCAGTAGACCATTTTCTAAAACAAATAATTTTTTAATAAGTAAAAATATTCAACCAATTGATTGGAGTAAATAGTCTAAAAAAATCTTTTACAAATATATTTTTGTAGGAGGTTTTTTTATGTTAGTAATTATTATTGCAATAAGTCTTAGTATGGATGCTTTTTCTTTAGCGTTAGCGTATGGAACTTTAAATTTAAATAAAAAAGACATATATAAATTATCTTTAATAGTTGGAATTTATCATTTTTTTATGCCTTTATTAGGTTTATTTTTTGGTAATATTATTTTAAATTATATAAATAATCCTAATATTTTGGTTTTTATTATTTTATTTATTATTGGAATTGAAATGATTTATGAAACGTTTAAAGAAGAAGATATTAAAAATATAGTTAATTTAAAACAAATTCTATTATTTGGTTTAGCAGTAAGTATCGATAGTTTTTCAGTAGGAATCGGATTAAATGTAATCAGCAAAAATTATTTATATTGTGCTTTTATATTTTCTTTATTTAGTTTATCTTTTACTTATTTAGGATTGATATTAGGTAAAAAAATAAATAATGTTATTGGTAAAACTTCTACGATAATAGGAGGATTAGTTTTAATTTTAATAGCATTTATGTATTTGTTTACATAGATTTTTTCAATATTCTTGATTTTATAATAAAAAAACTATATAATTAAATTGGTGATATAATGTTAGAGAATATGAAAGATATGCTTAATAAAGCGGATAGTGGTAAATATGCTGTACCACATTTTAATATAAACAATCTAGAATGGACAAGATTTATTTTGGAACAATGTCAAGAATTAAAAAGTCCAGTTATATTAGGCGTTAGCGAAGGCGCTATTAAATATATGGGCGGTTATAAAACTGTATCTAATTTAGTTAAATCATTAATTAGTGATTTAAATATAACTATTCCAGTAGCATTACATTTAGATCATGGTAGTAGTTATGAATCATGTGTTAAGGCAATTGATAATGGATTTACTTCTGTTATGATTGATGCTTCAAAATATCCATTAGAAGAAAATATTAATATAACAAAACAAGTTGTAGAATATGCTAAAGAAAAAAATGTAACTGTTGAAGCAGAAATTGGAGCCATTGGAGGAGAAGAAGATGGTGTTGCTAACGAGCTTGCTTATGCTAAAGTTGAAGATGCTGTAAAATTAGTAGATAATACTAATATTGATTTTTTAGCGCCAGCCTTAGGAAGTGTTCATGGAATATATAAAGGTGAACCTAAATTAGACTTTGAAAGAATGGTTAAAATTCATGAATTGGTTAAATTACCTCTAGTATTACATGGAGGTTCTGGAATACCAGATGAATTAATAAAAAAATCTATAAGTTGTGGTATTACAAAAATAAATATTAATACCGAACTTCAAATTGCTTGGTCTAAAGCAGTAAGAATATTTTTAAATGAAAATGATAAAGTATATGACCCACGTAAAATAATTAAAGGTGGCGAAAATGCTATGAAAGAAATGATTAAAGAAAAAGTAATTTTATTTGGAAGTAATAGCAAAGCCTAATTAATTACATACAAATATAGTGGAGGAAGTTATGAAAAAAATTAAAATAAATGGAGGAAAAGAATTAAAGGGGACAATAAAGATAAGTGGGGCTAAAAATAGTGCGGTTGCTTTAGTTCCAGCATCACTTTTATCTGATGGAATAGTCACAATTGATAATATACCTAACATATCAGATATAGATGCTTTAAATGAAATATTAGAATATTTAGGCGCTAAAGTAACAAGAGAAAATGATCGAATGATTATAGATCATTCTAATTTAGAAAATAAAGAGATTCCTGAAGCAAAGGCTAAAAAATTAAGAGCATCTTATTATTTTATGTCGGCTTTATTAGGAAAATATAAACAAGTAGAAATGTATTTTCCAGGAGGTTGTTCGATTGGTGCAAGACCAATTGACCAAACTTTGAAAGGATATCGTGCATTAGGAGCAGAAGTTGTTGAAGAAGGAAATAAATTTACTATTACTGCTAAAGAATTGATTGGTGCCGAAGTAAGTCTTGATATGCCTAGTGTAGGTGCTACAGTAAATACTATGTTAGTGGCTGTTAAGGCTAAAGGAGTAACAACTATTTTAAATGCTGCTAAAGAACCGGAAATAGTTAATGTGGCGACATTTTTAAATAATATGGGAGCCAAGATAACTGGCGCTGGTACTAGTGAGATAACTATTAAAGGCGTTTCTAAATTAGGTGATGGATTTGTTGAAGTAATACCTGATAGAATTGAAGCAGGTACTTATACAATTGCTGGAGCATTAATGGGAAATAAATTAAAAATTGAAAATATTATTCCTGATCATATAGAATCGTTAACATCAAAATTAAAAGAAATGAATGTTCCAATTGAAATATATGATGATTATTTAATTATATCTAAAACAGATAAATTGAAAAAAACGAATATTAAAACATTAGGTTATCCAGGTTTTCCTACCGATTTACAACAGCCAATGACAACTTTATTAATTGGTTGCAATGGAACTTCAACATTAGAAGAAACAATATATGAAAATAGATTTCAAAATGTACCATTTTTAAATGAAATGGGCGCAGATATCATTATTGATAAGCGTAAAATATACATAAATGGCCCAAGGAAGTTAATTGGTAAAGAAGTAATTGCCACTGATTTAAGAGCCGGTGCTTGTTTAGTTTTAGCAGGACTTAAGGCAAATGGAACAACTATTATTAAAGATGTTGAACATATTTTAAGAGGATATGAAAATATTATAGAAAAACTAACAAATGTTGGAGCCGATATTGTTTTAGTAGATGAATAATTTAGTTAATAAATAATATAATTAAGTAGAGTAATCTACTTTTTTATTGGAGGAATATTATGAAAAAAATATTAACTATAATTATTGTTTTATTGTCTGTTTTTTTAATTTATTTAGGATTTAAGAATAAAGATATATATTATTTTTCAATAGGTGATAGTTTAGCAAATGGTGTTAATTCGTATAATGCTAAAGACTATGGTTATGCAGATTATATTAAAGATAGTTTAAATATTAAAAAATATGTAAGTTATGCAAATAATAATAAAAGAAGTATTGATTTCATTAAAGATATTGAAGATAATATTAAAATAAATGATAAAACAATTCAAAATATTTTAATTAAAGCAGATTTTATTACTTTATCAGTTGGAATGAATGATTTATTTAGTAATATTATATTTAATAATGATTTTAGTGTTAATGATTTATATACTAAATTTGAAGAAGTAGTGGTTGATTTAGATAATTTATTTAAGTTATTACGAACTTATTCTAAGGAAGATATAATTTATATTGGTATATATAATTGTTTAAAAGAAAGTGATTTAGATGAATTTTTTATCTATGCTAACGAACAATTAAAAAAATTATGTGATAGTTATAAAATAACTTATTTAGATATTTATAATGATTTTAATAATGCAACTTATTTTGATAATCCAAATAGTTATTTTCCTAATAAAGATGGATATAAGTTAATTTCTAATAAAATAATTGATGAATTTAATAAAAAAAATAGTAAAAATGCTTGATTTTTATTATTTTTATTTGCTATAATATAGAAGCATTAAATTTCTATGACTTGTTTTAGTCATGGCGGAAGGAGATAGATTATGAAAAAAGGTATTCATCCAGAATATATGGAAACAAAAGTTACTTGTGCTTGTGGTAATACTTTTACAGTAAAATCTAATAAAAAAGAATTACATATTGAAGTTTGTGATAAATGTCATCCATTCTTTACAGGTAAACAAGGAACTGTAACAAAAACAGGTAGAGTTGAAAAATTCAATCGTAAATATGGACTTAATCAAGATAAAGCTGCTTAATTGCAGTTTTTTTGTTTAAAGTGCAAATCTAAAGTGCAATTTTTGCACTTTTAAAAATTGTTTTTCTTAATAGAATGTAGTATAATAAATATAGTTAGGAGTATAAATATGGAAAAAAATTTGAATTTAGAATTTTCGGAATATATAAAACAAGGTGAACCTAATAAAATAGAAAAAACTAAAACTTGGGAAACTGCCATTGGATTACAAGAAGTTGATGGCTTAAAACCTTCAAAATATTTGATTGAAAATGCTAAAGAACATATTGAAGGCAAAATTGATTTAGATGAAGTAAAATATCGGATAAATCAATATTATAAAGTAAAAAATAATAATGATAGCGAAGAAGCCGATAAAGTTTCTGTAAGAATTGCTGAAATATTGAATGAAAAATCTTTTAATTTTAATTACATAGAATTATTAAATATTCATAGAAGATTATTTAATGGAATATATAATCACTCTGGTAAGTTTAGAAATTATAATATAACTAAAGAAGAATGGGTTTTAAATGGTGATACTGTTACATATGCTTCATACGAATCAATTGTGCCAACTTTAGAGTATGATTTTATGCAAGAAAAGAATTTTTTATATAAAAATTTATCACTTGAGGAATCAATAAATCAATTGTGCCATTTTACTTCAAATATATGGCAAATTCATCCGTTTGGTGAAGGTAATACCAGAACAACAGCTGTGTTTATTATAAAATATTTAAGAACATTTGGTTTTAATATTAATAATGAAGTTTTTGCTAATAACTCGTTTTATTTTAGAAATGCTTTAGTTAGAGCTAACTATAAAAATTTTGAAAAAAATATTTTTGAAGATATATCATTTTTAGAAAAATTTTTTTTCAACCTTTTAACAAATACAAAATATGAATTAAAAAATAGATTTATGCATATTGATTATAAAGATAATTCTAATTTAAATGAAATTAAATATAATAATTTAAGTTTAGAAGAATTAGCAATTTTAAATATAATTAAAGATAATCCTAATATTAAACAAGAAGAAATAGCTAAACAAATTAACAAATCATTAAGAACTATTAAAACGAGAATGATTAATATGCAAGAAAAAGGTTTAATAGATAGGAAAAATGGTAAAAAAATTGGCGAATGGGTAATATTAAATAGAGAGGAAGATTGAAAATGAAAATAGGAATCGCAAGTGATCATAGAGGAGTATTTTTAAAAGAAAAAATTAAAAATTATTTAAACGAAAAATATAAAATAATCGATTTTGGGACTAATTCAATCGAAAGTGTTGATTATCCAGAATATGCTTTTAAAATAGGTGAGAGTATAAGAGATAATAAAATCGATTTTGGGATACTTATATGTGGTACAGGAATTGGTATGAGTATTGCGTGTAATAAAGTAAAAAAGGTAAGATGTGCTAAGGTAGATAATAAAGAAGAAGCGTATTTAGCAAGATTTCACAACAATGCTAATGTTATTGCATTAAGCGAAAATGTTACTAATTATAAAGAAATAATTGATACATTTTTAACTACTGATTCATCAAAAGAAGAAAAACATCAAAGAAGAGTAGCGATGATAGATAATTATGGCAATTAAAACAATTTTATATATAATTATTTTACCATTTTCGATTCTTGCTTTAGATAGTATAAATATAAATAATGTTTTTAAAAAAAATAGATATTATCAAGCAAGAATATTATATATGTTTTTAGCGATGGCATTGTCGTATTTAGTCGTTAACTTTTTTTACGATTTCTTTATTTCGGTAGTATAATTTAAGTTAGATAGCAGTATTTTAATAATGGAGATGATATTATGAAAAAAATACTGCTTTTAACTTGCTTAATTATTTTTATTCCTTATATCATTGTTAATTTATTCATAAAAAATGAAGAAATAAAATTAAAGTATACTTCCAATATGAACGTAAGAGTAAAACAAGAAGATAAAATAATTGAGGTTCCTTTTGAAGATTATATTGTTGGTGTTCTAGCAGGGGAAATGCCAATATCATTTGAATTAGAAGCTTTGAAAGCACAAGCAGTAGCTGCTAGGAGTTATGTTATGAAAAAGATGGAGGCTAATATCGATAAAGATTATGATGTCGTCGACACCGTTATGAACCAAGTATATTTAGATGATGAATATTTAAAAGAAGTTTGGCAAGAAAAATATACTGATAATATTAATAAAATTAAACAAGCGGTTTTAGAAACATTTAATGAATATTTGGAATATGATGGTAAGATAGTAGATGCCATGTTTTTCTCAACAAGTGTAGGGGCTACAGAAAATAGTGAAGAAGTATTTACTAGTAAAGTACCTTATTTAAGGAGTGTTGCTTCGACTTGGGATGAAATATCACCAGTATATGAAGTTAATTATACGTTTAGTTTAGATGATTTTTATAATAAATTAAACTTAGGTTATAGTGATACTTTAAATATTGAATTATTAGATACAACTAGTACTGGAAGAATAAAAAAATTAAGAATAAATGGCACTACTTTGGAGGCAAATACCGTTGTAACTAATTTAAATTTAAAATCAAATTATTTTGATATTGAATTAAAAAATAATAAAATTTATATTACTACTAAAGGTTACGGTCATGGTGTAGGGATGAGTCAATATGGCGCACAAGCGATGGCTTTAAAAGGATATAAATATGATGAAATTTTAAAATATTATTATCAAGGAGTTGAAATTAAAAAAATTTAATGTATAAAATTTTCATATTTGAGCAAACTTATTTTAGAGGTGAAAAATATGAAAAGAAGATTAAAAAAACCAGTTATTTATGCTTTATATGCTTTATCTTTCATAACTATCATTGGAACTATCTATATGTTAGAAATGATATCTAGTCCATCTAAATTAGATGATGATTCCACTTATGTTGATGATGTTATAATAGAAGATGAGGTACCAGTTGTTAATACAAGAAATATAATATCAAGACCTTATTTAGTTGAAGTTAAAATTGCTAGAAATTTCTATGATTATCAAGGTACAGAAGAAGAACAAAAAAATTCATTAATCTATTATGAAAATACTTATATTCCAAATAGTGGTGTTGATTATCAAAGCGATGAAGTTTTCGATGTAGTTTCTATATTAGATGGTAAAGTAACAAAAGTAGAAGAAAACAACTTACTAGGTAAAATTATCGAAATTACTCACGATAATAATTTGATTAGTGTTTATCAAAGCTTAAGTGAAACATCAGTTGTTGAAGGTGATAATGTATTACAAGGTCAAGTAATTGGTAAAAGTGGTGAATCTAATATTTCTAAAGATTTAGGCAACCATCTTCATTTTGAATTAATTCATAATAGTAAGAATGTTAATCCAGAACTATATTATGATAAACAATTAGGAGAGTTGTAATAACTCTTTTTTAGGTATATTTATTAATTTAATAGATATATTTAATTAAGAGGTGTTTATATTGAATAAAAATATCATTAAAAGGGTATTAGAAGAAGCAAATTATATGATTAAAACTAGTAGTACAGTAAGAGAAATGGCAAATATTTTTAATGTTAGTAAAAGTACAGTTCACAAAGATTTACACGAACGACTTTTAGATATTGATAATAAACTTTATATTGAGGTTGAGAAAATATTAAAATACCATACAGATGTTAGACATATAAGGGGTGGCCAATCAACAAAAAGAAAGTATTTAATGTAAAAAAATGGTAAAAACATGATATAATAAATTAAGGAATGAGAGTGATAAAATGTTTGCAAAAGATATTGGAATAGATTTAGGAACTGCAAATGTATTAATATATGTTAAAGGTCAAGGAATAGTATTAAATGAGCCATCAGTAGTGGCAATGGATTCAGAAACAAAAAAACCTCTTGCCGTTGGAAGTGAAGCAAGAGAAATGCTAGGAAGAACTCCTGGATCAGTAGTAGCAATTAGACCAATGAAAGATGGTGTTATAGCAGATTTTGAAATAACTGAAGTTATGCTAAACCATTTTATTAGAAAAATTAATGGAAAAAGTTTTTTATCACGACCTCGAATATTAATATGTTGCCCATCAAATATTACACAAGTTGAAAAAAATGCTATTAAAGAAGCAGCAGAAAGAACAGGTGCTAAGAAAGTATTTATTGAAGAAGAACCTAAAGTAGCCGCTGTAGGTGCCGGAATGGATATATCTAAACCAAGTGGTAATATGGTAATTGATATTGGTGGCGGTACAACTGATATTGCTGTACTATCATTAGGAGGAATTGTAACTAGTTCATCTATTAAAGTTGCAGGAAATGTTTTTGATAGTGATATCATGAAATATATTAAAGATAAATATAAATTATTAATAGGTGATAGAACTGCTGAAGAAATAAAAATGAGCATAGGAACAGTTTATAGTGGTAATAAAAATGACAAAATGGAAGTAAGAGGAAGAGATTTAGTAACTGGTTTACCTCATACTATTACAATGTGTTCAGATGAAGTAGAAGAGGCACTAAGAGAAAGTGTATATATTATAATTCATACAGCTAAAAATGTATTAGAACAAACACCGCCAGAATTAGCAGCAGATATTATTGATAAAGGAATTGTTATAACTGGTGGAGGTGCTTTAATTGATGGGTTTGATCAATTATTAGCCCATGAATTAAAAGTGCCGGTATTCGTTGCAGAAAGTCCACTAACCTGCGTAGTTGAAGGAACAGGTGTTTTACTAGATAACATTCATTTAATAGATAAATAAAAATCACGATTTTTTTCGTGATTTTTTGTCATCTGTTAATCCTACAATATAGTCGATACTAACATTATAAAATTTGGCAAGTTTAATTAATTGTTCAGTAGGAATTGTAAAGCTTCCTAATTCATATTTCGAATAATATTGTTGAGATATACCTAAAATTTTAGCAATATCTTTTTGCAAATAATCATTATCAATTCTTAAGTCTTTTAATCTTTTAAAATACATAACTACCTCCATTTTTCATAAATAACATAACACAAAAATAAATGTATTTTTTATTTTAAACAATAACTTATGTAGACATATTGCATACGAAATTTAATTAAAATTTTTAGTTAAAATATGTTATAATTATTTTGTAGGAAGTGAATTATGAAAAGAGAATTTTGTGCATCAGTTTTTGTTGTGAATCCTATTGATAAAAAAATATTATTGTGTCATCATAAAAAATTTAATCGATGGGTTCAGCCAGGAGGTCATATTGAAAATAATGAGACTCCAGAAGAGACAGCATTAAGAGAAACATATGAAGAAACAGGAGTTCGAGTTAAACTAATAGGAGAACGATTTCCAAGAGAAGATGATTTTATTAGACCTCTAGGTATTCAAAGAAATCGTGGTAAAGATGATTCATTACATGTTGATATAACTTATGTTGGAATTCCTATTACACAAGACGATGTGATAGAAGATGATGAAATAGATCGTTGCGATTGGTTTTCGTTCGAGCAATTAAATGATATTGAAGCGTTTCCAGATATCAAAATTAGTTTTAACTATATATTAAATAATATACTTAAGTAAGGAGTTTGTGGGGGATGGAAAGAACATTATATGAAATTTGTGAAGAAGTTTTAGCGTATGTTACAGAAAATATAATAAATACATATGGAAATAAAATAGAACAGATAAGTTTAGAATTAATTAAATTTTTAACAACTAATAATAGTCGTTACGAAGAAATATTTAATCAATTTACTTCATTTGAATTTACAGAAGATAAAACCCAATATAAAAGAGTAATGATGCTTATAATTGCTAGTAGTTCTTATTATTTTGCTCTTTATAGCATAAGAAATGATATGTGTACCGATATAAATAAAAATATTATTGAAGATATGGAAAATATGAATTATAAAAATGTAATTAATATGTTTTATAATTGGGGAAAAAATTCTAAAATAATTGATTATATTGAAGATTACTGTGATTTTTATATGAGAAATTATATTTTCAGAAATAATTGTATGGAAGAAGTTATCAAGCAAAATAAAATATATTTTATAAGCAAAATAAATCCTTTTGAAATAATAAACTATTTAGATTATTTAGATCCCAGTATGTTTTTAGAATCTGAAAAAATGATTCAAAAATTTATTGATACTTACGATACTTCACTTTGTTATTGTAGACTAGATGAATTTAACGAACAAAATAATTATGATAGTTTTAATGATTTCGTTGCTGATATTATTAGGGAAAAAGTCGAAGAAGAGTTTGTAACCGAAGAAAAAATTAAACAATTTTATAGTTATATTATATCTAATGTCTATGAAGGATTTATAATATACTATCATACTGACAAATTATTAATAAAAAAATATCCTTTAATTGGTAAAGAATTTTTAAAGGATGATATTGATTTTAATTATCTATATGAAAAAATATTAAATGATAATGAATTTTTATTAAAAATAGTGGATTTTTTCATAGAAATAAATGATGATATATATGAAGATGATTTAATGTCAAGGCGTTTAGATTTTAAACAAATTGGTGATTTAACAGTATTAAAAAAACTAGATCCATTCTATGAAGAAGAAGAAATTATGTATGCTAAAATATTGGAAAAAAGATATCCTAACTAAGATATCTTTTTAAGCGTTTTCAATTAATTTTGTAATTAAATCTTTATATTCATAATTATTAAATAATTTAGGATACATACTTATTTTAGTAAATCCTGGTAAAGTGTTTATTTCATTTAAATATATTTTATTATATTCTGTGTCATAGAAAAAATCTATTCTTGCTAATCCTTTTAGTTCTAATAATTCAAATACAATTTTAGCGTATTTTTGTATTTGTTTTTTAATATTAATTGGAATATCTGATATAACTATTTTAGCCTCATTTTTAATATATTTAGTATTGTAGTCATAAAAGTTATTATCAGTAATTATTTCTCCAATATCTGATATAATTAATTTTTTATCTTCTAGTACAGCACATTCTAATTCTCTAGCCTTTATATATTTTTCGACAATTACTTTTTTATCGTATTTTAGAGCTTCTTTAATAGCTTTTCTATATTCTTTTTTATTATTTGCTATATTTATTCCAATTGAAGAACCACAGTTAGCAGGTTTAACAATTACTGGAAATGGAATTATTAATTTATCTTTATAATTTTGAAATGGTACTTGTGGTATTTTATAGTAATTTAATATTTGTTTAGTTCGTTCTTTATCCATACAAATATAACTAGAACCACATTTTGTTCCTATATATTTAATATTAAATAAATCTAACATTCCTTGGATTTTTCCATCTTCACCAGTATTGCCATGTATAATGTTAAATACAACATCAAATTGTTTTAAAAATTCAATAATATTATCAATTAGTTTATTTTCATAAGTCCATTCATTATTTCGTGTAACATATACACAAGATAATTCATATTTTTTTTTATCAATATTTTCTCTTATTTCTTTAGCAGAACTACAAGAAACATCATGTTCACTTGAATTCCCACCATATACTAAAGCTACTTTTTTCATAAATCACCTATTGAATTTATTTATATAATAATCTCTTAGTTCTTTAAAACGATTGTAATGTACTACTTCTCGTTGTCTTAAGAAAGATAAAGGACCTAAAACATCTGGATCATTAGTTTGATTCATTAATTTTTCATAAGTAACTCGTGCCCTTTGTTCGGCAGCCATATCACTTTCTAAATCTGCCCAATAATCACCGGTTGCTTCAATATAAGAACTTGTAAAAGGTACTCCAGATGTATCTATAGGAAAATTGGCATCTTTATGTTGGGTATAATATCCAATTAAACCATTTTCTTTTAATTCTTCTAAGGTTGCACCTTTCATCAATTGTTGTATCATCGTAGCGATCATTTCAAAATGCGCTAATTCTTCAGTTCCAATATCAGTTAATAGAGCATATCCTTTTTCATCAGGCATTGTATATCTTTGATTCAAATATCTCAATGCTGCTCCTAATTCTGAATCTGGTCCACCATATTGTGCCATCATCGTTTTAGCTAAGCTCAAATCCTTTTTATTTATATTAATAGGATATTCTAATTTTTTTTCATATTTCCACATAATAACCTCCTAATTTTCCCAAGGCCATGGTTTATTATCCCATGCCCAAGGTATATTATTTAAAGCATCACTATTTAATAAAATAGGACCATATTCATTTTGATAAGTATGTAATAATTCATTTTGTTCGTTTCGATATTTGTTGAATAAATCGATAGCGTATTTATCATCAGGGTAAATATCTAAATATAAATTTAAATCGATAATAGCAAAATCTAAACTATCGATATCAGTTAACATTTTGGCCTGGTTATTCATGGGCTTTATAGTATAAGGCTTTTGATTTTTATAAGGGTCATATATATTTTTAAATAAATTCCCTCTAATTAATCCTTCATATGGATTGAATAAATTATCATTATGATAATTATTATTTTGATAATTTCTTAAATTATTTCCATCAAAGTAAAAATTTGGTGGATAATTATAATTGTACATAGTTTTTCCTCCCAATTTATATTATGTGTATATAGGCATTTAGTTTGGGTAAAATAACTATATTTAAACAAAATAATTAAAAAGTGTTGCAAAAGTATGAAAAATTTGTTAATATTATATGTGTCAACTATTTTTGTTGATATATGGCGCAATTGGTGAAGGGGTTAACACGGCGGATTGTGGTTCCGTTATGCAAGGGTTCGAATCCCTTATTGCGCCCCATTTTGTTTATTTAATTCATAGATTATTATGAATTTTTTTTTATTTAATAGAGTTGCAATTTAATATATAAATTTATATAATATAAATATAGTGAGGAGATTTTATGGAATATAAAGAATTTGCTAAATACTATGATAAATTTTATAGTAAAAAAGATTATCAGAAAGAAGTATTATTTTTAAATAATTTTATTAATAAAGAAGATAAAGTCATCGATATTGGTTGTGGTACAGGAATGCACGCATCTTTATTAAAAGATTATAATATTGATGGATTAGACTTAAATAAAGAAATGTTAGAAATAGCAAAATCAAGAATAAATGGCGATTTATACCAACAAAATATATTAAATATTAAAATAAATAAAAAATATGATGTTATAATTTCAATGTTTGCAGTAATAAATCATTTGAAAAATATTGATGAATTAGAGTTATGTTTAAAAAATCTAAAGAAAATATTAGAGCCTAACGGAAAAATCATTATAGATTTACACAATCCACAGGTTTCTGGTGAAAAGATTGATTATTTCGATAATATGAAAAGAACTATGATATGGAATTATGATAAAGAAACAAGAATAGAAAAAAGTAATATAATTTTTGAATTGGACAATAAAGTGTATAATGATGGGCATATATTTAGAATTTTTAGTATAGATGAGGTTAAAAACATGTGTACAAAAGTAGGATTAAAGGTAAAAAAAGTATATGAAAATTATGATATTTTAAAGGAAGGAAAAAAATCTTCCAAAAATTTACAGTTTATAATTGAGCATCTCAATTTGACTAAATCATAAAATTATGGTAAAATTAAAGCGTTTTCCCAAATTTTTATGAAGAGGTGAAAAAATTTGAAAACAAAGCTGTGCGTTTTTCTAAGTATGTTTATAGCAAGTAATTTTATGAATATAACTATAGAAGAGCCGACTATTATAGAGCCCAAAAAAAATTTAATAGCAGAGTCTTCTTTACAAGTCGAAGAAGAAACTGTATATGATGGATTAACAGAACAACAATTAATCGATAAAATTAATAAGTTCTTATCGTCTGATTTAAAGAATAAAGGTGAATTATATGTTACATATTCTTTAGAAAAAGGTGTCGATCCTTATTTGGCAGTTGCAATATCAATGCATGAAACTGGTTGTAAATGGGGATGTAGTACTTTAGTTAAAGAATGTAATAATGTTGGTGGTCAAGTTGGTGGACCATCTTGTAATGGTGGTTCATACAAAAGATATGATACATTAGATGAGGGAATTAAAGGATTTATAGATAATATTGCTAAAAACTATGTACAAAAAGGATTGACAACCGCTGAAGAAATGAATCCAAAATATGCTGCTGATACAAAATGGGCTAGTAAAGTTAATAAATATATTGACGAAATTAAAAAATCCTAGATATCTAGGATTTTTGTTTAAGATATTGTATAATAAAAATGAGGTGATAATTTGACTATTATAATAACAGGTGGAACTAAAGGAATAGGTGAGTCTATTGCTTTAACTTTAGCAAAAGAAAAACATAATTTAATTCTAACTTATGTAAATGATGATACTTATGCTTTACAGACGAAGCAAGAATTAGAAAAATACACTAATGTTTTAGTTTTAAAAAGTGATGTAACTAAAGAAGATGAAGTAATAAAGTTGTTAGATATAGTTGCTTCTAAATTTAACAATATTGATGTGTTAATAAACAATGCGGGAATATCTATTGATACCACTTTAGAAGATAAAACAGTGGATAATTTTAAAAAAATATTAGAAGTTAATTTAATCGGACCTTTTTTAACTAGCAAATATATAGGTTGTTATATGTTCAAAAATAAAAAAGGAAAGATAATCAATATTTCTTCTACTAATGGTATCGATACCTATTATAAAGAAAGCTTAGATTATGATGCATCTAAAGCAGGATTAAATTCTTTAACTCATAATTTTGCTAATATTTATGCTCCTTTTGTTACTGTTAATGCAATTGCCTGTGGATGGGTTGATACCGATATGAATAAAGATATGGATATCGAATTTAGAAATAAACAATTAAATAAAATATTGTTAAATAGATTTGCTAATCCTTCAGAAATTGCTAATGTAGTTAATTATTTAATTAATGATACTTATATAAATAACTCTATAATAAGAGTAGATGGTGGTGTTAAAAATGATTGAAGAAATGGAAAAAGAATGTTTAGAACAATTCAAATTAATTGATGATGTTTGTTTTTATAATAGTGAAAAAGTTTTGAAAGCATTTCAAGAAAATAGTGTATCAGAAACACATTTTAATTCTACTACTGGATATGGTTATAATGATGCTGGAAGAGATATAATCGAAAAGGTGTTTGCTTCTATTTTTAAAGCCGAAGATGCCATTGTTAGAAATCAATTTATATCAGGAAGTCATGCTTTATCGGTAACTTTATTTGCTTTGCTTCGTCCTAATGATACTTTATTAAGTATTACTGGTAAACCTTATGATACGTTAGACGAAGTAATTGGTATAGTTGATAATCCTAGTTCGTTAAAATCGTTTAATATTAATTACGAACAAATCGATTTAATTGATAATGATTTTGATTATAAAAAAATAGAAGAAGTTTTAAAAAGTAAAAAAATTAAAGTAATTGAGATTCAACGTTCTAAAGGTTATTCAACTAGAAAGAGCATTACAATTAGTAAATTAGAACAAGTTATTAAGTTTATTAAAAACATTGATAAAGAAGTAATAATTATGATAGATAATTGTTATTGTGAATTTGTTTCAACTAAAGAACCAATTGAAGTTGGAGCAGATATTGTAGTAGGATCTTTAATTAAAAATTTAGGTGGAGGAATTGCTCCTAATGGTGCTTATGTAGTTGGTAGTAAAGACTTAATTAAATTAGTAGGCGAACGATTAAGTTTACCAGGTGAAGGTAAAGAAGTGGGACCTAGTTTAGGAATAAATAAATATTTATTGCAAGGGTTATTCTTTGCCCCTAGTGTTGTAGCAAGTAGTTTAAAAACAGCAGTTTTAGCTAGTAAAGTATTTGAAAATTTAGGCTATGATGTTGAACCAAAATATAATGAAGAAAGGGCAGATATTGTTCAAAATATTATTTTTCATAATGAGGATAAATTAATAAGATTTTGTCAAGGTATTCAAGCAGCATCACCAATAGATTCTTATGTTGAGCCAATACCTTGGGATATGCCTGGTTATCAAGACAAAGTTATTATGGCTGCTGGTACATTTACTCAAGGATCTTCAATTGAATTATCTTGTGATGGTCCAATAAGAGAACCATATATTGCTTATTTACAAGGATCTTTAATGTATCCATATGGCAAATTAGCAATTATGAAAGCATTGGAATATATAAAGTAGGTTGCGGTTATAATGAAATATTCAATAAAATGCCCATTTTGTAAAAAAACAAGATTTGAAAATAATAAATTAATAGGTTTGCCAGCTGAAAATTCAATATTATTTGAAAATAATAATGTCTATATTCAAGTAGACATATCGCCATTATGCTTGGGTCATATTTTAATTATAAGCAATGAGCATTATTTAAATTTTTTTGAATTACCAAATAATATTAAAGAAGATGTAATTAAATTAAAAAATAAAATTAAAGAAATATATAAAGAAGTATATAAAACAGATGTATTGTTTTTTGAACATGGTTCTGCAAAAATAGGATATGCGGGTTCTAGTATTGATCATGCTCATCTACATTGTATTCCATGTGATTTTGATATAATTGAATCATTAAATGAAATATTAGGAAATCCAATAGAATGTGATATCTTAGATTTTTCAAATAAATTTAATAATGAATTTTCATATATATATGTAGAAAAAAATGAAAAAAAATTAATTTATAAAGTTGAAAAATTACCTAGTCAATTTTTAAGAAAATTAATATCTGAAAAATTAAATAATTCAATGTATTTATGGCAAGAAAATTGTATTAATGAAGAAAGTATAGCAAAATTAAAAAAAACTATTTTAGATTTAAAAAATAAAATAGTTATTTAAAAATTTTTAAAACATCTATACTTTTAGTATAAACATTACTTACTTTTGATAGTTCTTTTATTATTTCTTTTTCTTGTTCTATAGGTTTTGTAAATAAAGAATTATCTTTTACAAATGGTGCAACTTCTCCAGTACCATTTGTTTTTATTATACTTCCAACTATTACATTTTTAATATTATATTTTTTAATTATTTCTACATATTTATTAACATCTTTAATTGTTATATTATATAAAACTGGTTTTATATATAATATAACAGGTATATTTAATTTTTTTGTTAAATTAAAGCTATCAAATCTTTTATTAGGATTTGTTGTATTTTTTTCAATTTTCTTCCATTCGCTTATTGTTGCGGAAGAAATAAAAATTGATAATTGTCCATAATATTTAATTAATTTGTTTATTTTAACTAAATCTTTATATGAAATATATTTTTTTGTGGAAAGTTGTATTTGATTTCCTTTTTTTAAAAAAAATTTAATTAATTTTATGGTTTGAGTTTTGTTTTTTTTATCCCAACATTCAGAATAACAACCAAAAGATATTAAAGTACCATTTTTACCTGGTTTAAAATCTTTATATTTTTTAAATTGTTTTATTAAATTTTTAGCAGTGATATATGTATTTAATTTTTTACCTTTTGAATAGTTTAAATTGGGTAAATAACAGTATGAACAATTTGCAGTACATCCTAAACTAGTATTTACAAAGAGTCTAGATGAATCTTTTCCAAATAAGTATCCAGTATCAATCATATTTTCTCCCTTTTAAATTATTTTCTTAAACAAAATTCCCATAAAATTTTAGTTTTTTCATATCTTGACATATTTTCTTCTTGCATGTAACATATCTTAAATTTTTTAAATAATGTATTTAAATCAGTTTTATCAAAAAACTTTTTATAAATTTGACCATCATAAAAAAGATTTTTTTCTAGTTCTTTAGCTCCAATAGGTATATGTAGTTTGTCGTTAGCTGAATTAACTCTTGCAATTAAATAGCCATTTGGTTTTAAAACTCTATAAATCTCATCAATAATATAATTTGTCGTTACATAATCGAAATAATGTAGACATAAATCTGCAATTATAATGTTTGTTGAAGAATCTTTAAATGGTAATCCTAAACTCATATCAAGCATCATTGTTTCTAAATTTGGATTTTCTTTATTTACAATATCTAATGCTTTACTTGAAAAATCACAGGCTGTAATATTTTTAAAATTATTTTTTAATAAATAATTACTACAATATGCTCTACCACAACCTAATTCAATAATTACATCATTTTTATTTATTAAATTAATGTATTTATTTAACCATCCATCGTAAGTAGAATTATATTTTAAATGAATATTGTCCCAGTATTTATCAAAATTATTCATATATTTTCTCCTTAACTTTTTTATAATAATATCATAAATAATAATTATTTACAATATTGAAGAGATTAAAAAAATGACATATTAATTATGCCATTTTATTTTGGATATACAAATCTTTATCTGCATCAATTGTAATTGTTGAATTGAATTTAATATCATTGTTAATAATTTCATTAGCAATTAAATTTTCCACAGTTTTAGTAACAAATCGTTTAATTGGTCTTGCTCCATATCTAGAATCATAAGAATTTTCCACAATATAATTTTTGGCCTTGTCTGTTAAAACAATTTTTAGTTGTTTATCACTTAATCTTTTTTCTATATCTTTAATGATTTTATCTAATATTTGATAAATAATATTCTTATCTAATGATTTAAATACTATTATTTCATCAATACGATTGATAAATTCTGGTTTAAATGTTTGTCTTAATTCATTCATAACTAATTCATTAGCATTTTCCATGTTATCTAATATATATTCGCTACCTAAATTAGACGTCATTATTATAATAGTATTTTTAAAATCAACTGTTCTACCTTGTGAATCAGTAATTCTACCATCATCTAGTATTTGTAATAATATATTAAATACATCTTTATGTGCTTTTTCTATTTCATCAAATAAAACAATACTATATGGATTTCTTCTAACCGCTTCGGTTAATTGTCCACCATCATCATATCCGACATATCCTGGAGGAGATCCAATTAATCTTGCAACTGAATGACTTTCCATATATTCACTCATATCGATTCTAATCATATGTCTTTCATCATCAAATAGTTCATAGGCTAAAGTTCTAGCAACTTCTGTTTTACCAACACCAGTAGGACCTAAAAAGATAAATGATCCGATAGGTTTATTAGGATCTTTAATACCGGCCCTAGCCCTTATAATAGCATCACTAACTAATTTAATTGCTTCATCTTGTCCTTTTACTCTTTTTTTCATATTTTCATTTAATTTAAGTAATTTATCTTTTTCACTATCAACTAATTTATTAATAGGTATATTTGTCCACTTAGATATTATTTTAGCAATATCATTATCATCAACGGTATCACTTAAAATATCTGATTTATTTTTACTATTTAATTCATTTAGTTCTTTTTCTAATTGTGGTAAAACACCATGTCTTAATTTAGCTGCTGTTTCTAAATCATACTCATTTTCAGCTTTTTCTAGTTTATGTTTACAATTATCAATTTCTTCTTTTTTCTTATTAATTAAATTATTAATTTCTTTTTCTTCTTCCCAATTTTTTCTTAATTTAGATTCTTTTTCTTTTAAGATTTCAATTTCTTTATCAATTTCTTCTTTACGATGTTTTGATAAATCATCTTTTTCTTTTTTTAACGCTTCTTTTTCGATTTGTAATTGCATTATATGTCTTGTTAAAGTATCTAATTCTGTAGGAACTGATTCCATTTGGACTTTGATGGTGGCACATGCCTCATCAATCAAGTCAATAGCCTTATCTGGTAAGAATCTATCAGTTATGTATCTGTCTGATAAGGTGGCTGCAGCAATTAAAGCTTTATCTTTAATATTAACACCGTGATAGACTTCTAATTTTGGTTTTAGTCCTCTTAAAATAGTAATAGTATCTAATACAGTAGGTGGAGCAACTAAAATTTTTTGAAATCTTCTTTCTAAGGCTCCATCTTTTTCAATATATTTACGATATTCATTTAAAGTAGTTGCACCTATACAATGAATTTCACCACGTGCTAGCATTGGTTTTAACATATTGCCAGCATCCATTGCTCCTTCTAAAGCACCCGCTCCAACTATCATATGTATTTCATCAATAAACATAATAATATCGCCATTAGAATCTTTTACTTCTTTTAATACTGCTTTTAATCTTTCTTCAAATTCTCCACGATATTTAGCACCTGCTATTAATGCGCCCATATCTAGTTCCCAAATTGTTTTATTTTTTAAACTATTTGGCACATCACCTTTAACAATACGAGTGGCTAATCCTTCGACAATAGCGGTTTTCCCAACACCTGGTTCCCCGATTAGAACAGGATTATTTTTAGTTTTTCTAGATAAAATTCTAGTTATACTTCTTATTTCCTCATCACGACCAATAACAGGATCAATTTTGTTATCTTTCACTGCTTGTGTGATATCTCGTCCATATTTTTCTAAAACATTTTCAAGATTTTCTTGGTATGGATTCATATTTTATCCCTCCTTATTTATGTTGATTATTTTTAATCAACGATAAAAGTATATCACATATTTTAGCACTTGTCAACGATGAGTGCTAAATTTGTTTATTTTTTTTATTTATGTTATAATTAACGAGCGAGGTATTTTTATGGGTTTGACTAAATTATTTTTATTGTTTATCATATATGCTTTTTTAGGTTGGGTAGTTGAAATGTTTTACAATTATTACGAACATAAAAAATTTGTCAATAGAGGTTTTTTAATAGGACCTTATTGTCCTATATATGGTGTAGGTGGATTAACTGTAACATTTTTTTTAACCAAATATCAAGACAGCATATTTATTACATTTGGAATGTCAATTATTTTATTTGCTCTATTAGAATATTTTACAAGTTATTTGATGGAAAAATTGTTTAAGGCTAGATGGTGGGATTATTCCGATAAAAAATTTAACATAAATGGTAGAATTTGTTTAGAAACATTGATTCCGTTTGGAATATTAGGTTGTGTTGCCATATATGTTATTAATCCACTTATTTTTTCTTTATTTTCTTTGACGAATGTGCAAGTTTTAAAAGTAATATCTATATTAATTTTTATTGTTTTTTTAATTGATTTTTCAATTTCTTTAAAAATTATAAATAGTTTTAAAGATACAGCGGTTAAATTTTTGAAAAAAGATAATACTGAAGAAATAACTAAAAAAGTAAAAGAAATTTTAATTTCTAAATCTATTTGGACCAAACGTTTAATAGAATCATTTCCTAAGGTAAAAGCAGTTATAGGTAATATAAATATTGATTTTATTAAAACTAAATTTGAGTTGAGAAATACGAAAAAAGAATTAAAGAAAACAAAAAAAGAACTAAAAAAATATAAAAAAGAAATGAGGAGAAAATGATGAAATTTTATAAAGGTTTAGGTATTTTAGAATCATTAGATGAAAAAGGTGAATTAGTAAAAGAAAATAGTGTTGATGCAAGTTCAGAAAAACATGTGCCATTTTGTGAAATTAAAGGTGATAAGGTATATGTTACAATAGGAGAAGTAGTTCATCCAATGGAAGAAGATCATTATATAGAATGGATCGCAATGGTTAAAGGTAATAAAATAGTAAAATATTTATTAAAACCAAGCGATGAACCAAAAGTAGTATTCGATTATGAAAAGGATGCTATTATTTATGCTTATTGCAATAAACACGGTTTATGGAAGAAAGAAATTTAAGGGGCTGTCGCAAAATTAAATGATTAATTTTGCTTCAGTTCCTTTTCTTTTTGGGTTTAACGAACGGAA
>CALVKO010000013.1 GCA_944332725.1 uncultured Bacilli bacterium | reverse complement strand
TTTTTCAACAATATTGTAACTTATTTAAATAAAAATAATCATTATTTATAAAATCACATACAAATATATATTTATTATATTCATTTAATTCATCAATTATATCCATGTTTTTACCTCTTACAATAATTCTTGTATGTCTTATTTCAATAAAAGTTTTATCAATATAAAAAGTTTTATTATTATCCAAACTATATTTTTTATTAATAAAATGCCTTAAAGTAAATGGATTAACTCGTTCACATAATTGATTATATAAAGAAATTCCATAATTAAAATCCTCTTTTAATGTATATAATTTTTTTAAAGTGTCAAATAAAAATAAAGGATTTTTCCGATAATAATCATAATATTCTTTTTTAATAATAAAAAGATTATATTCTCTCATTAGTAATCACCAATAAAATTATATAATCTTAAATTTAAAAATTTTGTCTTATTTTAGTAGTTTAATAACTTTTTGTAATATTTTATCATAACTAAAATCCATTTCATTTAATACTTCTAGAGTTGTACCACTACAACCAAATCTATCTAAAGTAATTAGATACTTATTGTTATAAACAAAACCTTCCCAACCATACTTACTTCCTGCTTCAATTACAATAGTTCTATATCCTTTAGGTATTATATTTTCTTGATATTCTTTACTTTGCCTTAAAAATAACTCACGATTAGGCATACTTACTACTCTAATATCTAATTTATAAGTTTCATATAAATAATCAGCTATTTTTATACTTAACTCAACTTCACTACCAGTACTTATAATAATTGCATGTAAATAACTTTCTTTTCTTACGATATAACCGCCATACATAACTGCCTTAGCATTAGTTAATTTATTTAAACTAACTTCATTTCTTGACAAAACTAAACAACTTGGCTTTTTATTATTAATAATATATTCCCAACATCCTACTATTTCTTTAGCATCTGCTGGTCTAAACACAGACATACCAGGAATACTTCTTAATGATATTAATTGTTCAATTGGTTGATGAGTTGGGCCATCTTGCCCAATATTAATAGAATCATGAGTAAATATATAAGTTACAGGCAAATTCATTAAACTAGACAATCGCATACTAGGCTTTAAATAATCAGAAAAAACTAAAAATGTTGATCCAAAAGCATAATATCCTGACAGTGCTAATCCATTTAATATAGCACCCATTGCGTGTTCTCTAACTCCAAAATTAATATTATTATTTATTATTGTTTTAGTAGAAGAAGATAAATCAGCAGAACCGCCTATAAAATTAGGTAATTTTTTTTCTATTTCTTTCATTATTTTACCATTGGTAACTCTTAATGATTCTTTTAAATTAGAATCAAATACTAAATGACTTAAATCAATTCTGTGTTCTTGCTTAGTATATCCAAATTCTAAACTTAATTGATTAAATAAATTATATTTTTTTAAACTTCGTTCACTTATTTGTTTACTAAAATTTTCTTTAGCCTCTAAATCAACATAAAATTCTTCTGGTTCAATTTTTAATTTTAATTTTAATTTTGTAATATCATCTTTATCTAAAGGACTACCATGGACTTTGTTAGTATTTTCGTTAATAGAGCCTTCACCTAATATTGTTTTTATTTGAATTAATGTTGGCTTATCACTATTTTTAGCCTCTTCAATTGCTTTATCAATATTAGATATTAAATTACCATCTTTAACTAAAATAGTATTCCAGTTTAAAGCTTCAAATCTTTTAATAATATCATCATCAAATACGCCTTTAGTTTTACCATCCAAACTTATATCATTAGAATCATATAAAACAATTAAATTATTTAATTTTAAACTACCTGCTAAAGAAGCGGCTTCATAACTAATTCCTTCCATTAAATCGCCATCGCCACATAAAACATAAACGTGATAATCAAATAAACTTTGTTCTTTACCTAATTTACTTCTTTTAGGTAGTTCATATTTTTTATTTAATTGTTTGCCTGCGATAGCCATTCCAACTGCAGAAGCAATTCCTTGACCTAATGGGCCAGTTGACATATCAACACCTGGAGTAACACCATATTCAGGGTGACCTGGTGTTTTAGAATTAATATGCCTAAATTGTTTTAAATCATCAAGTGATAAGAATCCCGCCATATATAAAGTTGCATAAAGTAAAGCTGAACCATGACCAGCAGATAAAACAAATCTGTCCCTATTTTCCCATAATGGATCATTAACATTTACATTCATATGTTTAGCATATAAAGTATATATAATAGGCGCTGCACTTAAAACAATACCAGGATGACCACTACCTGCTTTATCAATCATATCAATACCTAATGTTTTTATATTGTTTACTATCTCTCTATCCATTTTATCACCTTCTATTACTTTTCTCATTATACCATATTTTATACAAAAAAAAAAGGTCCAAGAATACGGGCTCTTAACGATAAAACCTAGTCTCTACCAGGTGGGCATCACATCATCGATATTAGGATTCTCAAGAATTTTGAGCATTCAACACCATCAATGAATTAGATTCCCAATGTTCGTTAATTAGTCGGTTTTTCTAAATGAGCTTATCGCTATTCCTAGACAACAATATTATATCATATTTTTAGTAAAAATATACTAAAATAATAAAATTTAATAATTTCCCAAAATGTTAATTAATTGTTTGTCTAAACTTATATAATTGCTTGCACAATGGTTTCTTTCTCGTACCATTATGTACTTCAACTTTATCTAAATCAGTATGAATATTAGGTGTTTTAATTCCTAGTTTATTTAATAAATTAATATCAAATTCTTTAAATGCTGGACAAGGTAATACCGTACCATCGTATTTAATAACCATTTTATCTAATCCAGCAGTACATAAGTGCTCATCTTTAGATAACAATGGTATTCCTACTCTGATATAGCCATTAAATCTACTTTGTTTATAAATATTTATAAATTCTTCTATCTCTTCTTGTGATAATTGTAATTCTTTTTGATTAATAAATCCCCTACCTTGTGGTACAAAATTAAGTATACTAATTTGTTTTATTTCACATATTTCCAGAATTTCTAAAATATCTAAAAATTCTTTATAATTTGATTTTAAGGGAATAAAATGAACATCGACATTTAGTCCAACTAAACTTGCTCTTAACATTGAGTCAGCAACATAAGTAAATCTATTTTTTGTTCCCATTAAATTATTATATGTATCAACTGAAGCACCTTGAAAATCAAAAACAATTTTATCTAATCCCAGTTCTTTTAATAATATTAAATCTTTTCTGTCAATACCAGAAAATTTATAATCAGGTATTAATTTTTTGCACATACTATCAATATACTTTCTTCTTACAATACCACTAGTAAATAATACTACTCTAATATTTTTATCTTTACAATACTTTACCATTTCAAAGATATTTGGGTGTAATAATGGTTCCCCACCTGATAATGAAATTTCTTCAATACCACCTTTTTCTATTAAATAATTAATCGTTTTTTTAAACAGTTCAAAATCAATTATTTTAGTTTTAGATATTAAAGAACATGAAGAACAAAATAAACAATTATTAGGACAAATTTCTATTATTTCAAAGCATAAATCTTTAATCATTTTTAATTCCTAAAATTGTATTTAAATTAACATTTTTTGTACTTGTCATAATATTTATATCTGCTTTATTGTAGATTTTATTTAACTCTTTAACTAAATTTTTAATAACTAATCTTTGACCACTATTTTTTTTAGTAACCGAACAAGCACAATCTAAAAATTCTAATTCATTAGATTTGGCCCATCTTATTATATCCTCTTCATGAACATAATAAAGCGGTCTTATTAAAGACATATTTTTAAAATTAGTACTTTTTACAAAAGGCACCATACTACTAAAATTACCAGTAAAAATCATATTTAATAAGACTGTTTCAATAACATCATTAAAATGATGACCTAAAGCAATTTTATTACATCCTAATTTTTGAGCATAACTATATAAATAACCTCTTCGCATCTTCGCACACATATAACAAGGATTATCAGTTTTATCCGCTACACTAAATATAGGTGTTTCAAATATATGAGCATTAATATTTAATTTAGATAAATTTTCTTTTATTTTATTTAAATTATCAATATTATATCCTGGATTCATAACAATAAATTCTAAATCAAAATTAAATTTACCATGTTTTTTTATTTCTTGCATACATTTTGCTAATAAAAAAGAATCTTTACCACCACTAATACATACAGCAATTTTATCATTTTCTTCTATCAAATTAAATTCTTTAATTGCTTTTACAAACGGTACAAATATTTTTTTACGATATTTTTTTATAATACTTCTTTCAATTTCTTTTAATTCCATAAACATCACTTTTATTATTATATCAAAAAAAGTTTAATTTCTTAAACTTTTATGAAATTTTATAATCATTTTGATTAGTATATGCTGTCTTTAAAACACTATTATCGAGTAAATTAGTTTCGACAACTTCGCCATTAACAATATTTTTACTATATATTCCAATATAATACGAATATAAATCACTTATATAATCGCCATTACCATAAGTAGAATACTGCCAATTTTTTAAATATCTTATTGTTGCGCCATATTGTTCATAATTTTCATATTTATTTGCAAAACCAACTGGATCATCATGGACTTCTTTTATATATTTAAGCCATCCTACATCTTCTAGATTTTCAACAACTTCATCAAAAGAAACTCCAATCTCATCGGCATATATATTAACTATTAAATCAACTAATCCATATCCATAATTATAAGATTGAAATGCTAATCTTTCATTACCATAATATCTATTTAAAACATTTTGATAATTCATTACACCTAATTTCATATTATTTCTTATATCTAAAGCATTTTCCATTGTTTCATACATTGTTTCTTCTTGATTAGTTGCATAATTAAAGGCTGTAACTTCTTGCCCATTTGGCGTTTCTAATTGACTTATTCCAACCGCAAATCCATTATAGTATTTTCCCCCAGGTATTGTATCATTATGATTTAAACTTGATTCGCACATCAATAAACAAATAAAACTATATGGATCTATACCAAAATCGTTACAAACATCAAAGCAATATTTTCCATCATCAGAATTAATAAAATCAACAATTTTATTGATTGCAAAATCACTTAATCTATTACTAATCGGTAAAACTGAATTATTGCTTATTTTACCAGCAAGTAACTCTTTTGACTGTTCTAATCTTGTCATCAAATCATAATTACTTTCATCAATAGTAATTTCTACAGTTTTCAAATCTGGTTTAATTGTTTTATTTTCTATAATTTTAGGCTTTTCAATTGGAACTTCATAAGTTATAACAGGCTCGGTAACAACTTCTGTTTTTATCAAAAATTTTGGAATTGCTGTTGAAACAAGAACAACTGAAGTTAACGCTAAAGCAGCCAACTTAGTTTTATTTAATTTTCTTACATTTTTAACAATTGGAGTATTATCATCAATTCCATTAAAAATTATTTCATATAATTGTTTATCTAAATGTTTTTGATAATCTTTTAAAATTAATTTAATTCCATCCTCATATATTATCCTAGCATCATTTTTATCTATTTTAATAACTAAAGGATTAACTGGTAATTTTAACACAGTTTCTTCTATTCTTGCAATGTTGCTAGTTCTCTTACGCGATTTTGAAGTAATTGTTTCCATCTTAAACCTATTATTTACAAAACTTATCGTTATTTCCATACAATCACCTTTTTTTGCTTACACTAATTCCATCACCAATATTATAAAATGTAGTTTCATAATTATTATTTTCTTTTAAAAATTGTATATAATCTTTTATTTTTTTTACTAATTGTCTTAAATTTTTACTTAAAATTTCATCACTTTCAACCAAACCATGAAATTTTAAATTATCAGTTATTATGTATTTATTTTTATTTAAATTTTTTTCAAATTTGTTAAAAAATTTTATACTTTGCGCTTTAGCAGCATCGATGAAAATTAAGTCAAACTTATCATTTAATTCAACATTAAAGGCATCATCTTTAATAAGTCTAATTCTATCATTCAATTTGAATTTCTTAACATTTTTAACTGCTTTATTATATCTATCTTCATCTCTTTCGATAGAAACAATATTAATATTATTATCTACTAAAGCCATTTTGATAGCCGAATAACCGATTGCTGTACCTATTTCTAATATATTTTTAATATTATTATCTTTTATAAAATTAGTTAAAAATTGAATTCCATCTTTCTGCATAATGGGAATATCATATTTTTTAGCATATTTTTCTAGCAACCATAACCTAAATATTGTAAACATTTTTGTTGATGCTCCGCATAAGTTTTTGAATAATATGTTTGCTTAGAATTAGAATCAAATACATTAGCTAAAAAATATAAATAATCATTATCATCAGGATAAATAACCGCTTTAATACTTGCTTCACCAGGTAATCCTCCAGGACCTACTGGTAAGCCATAATATTTATAAGTATTATACAAAGAATCAACCGCTAAATCAGAATTAGTATAAGTTAATTTCCATTCATTTATTGCATAACCAATTGTAGCACAACTTTGTAACATCATACCTTTATCTAATCTATTTAAAAATACTCTTGCAATCTTAGGACGGTCTTCATCTAATATTGCTTCATGTTCGACAATTGAGGCTAACGTTAATATTTCATGAACTGAATATTCTTTTATATCTTTTTTATATTTAGACAATATTTCGCCCATTTTATCTAACATTTTGTAAGTTATTTCTTCAATAGAACTATCTTTATATATTTCATAAGTAGCAGGAAAAAAGTATCCTTCCAAATTATATCTTAAATTAGTATTTTTTACTTCATCAGTTACAAACCAATATTTATTAACTATATTATTTATAACATCATCATTTTGCCAATAATTTAACAATTCCTCACTAGTATAATTAGTAACTTCACTTATATATTCTGCAACGTCTGTAATATGTTTACCTTCAGGAATTACAAAACTAATTGTTTCAATATTACTGCTATTTTCTAATGTTTCAACTATTTTTTTTACTCCCATATTAGTATTCAATGTATAGGTACCTTTTTGTAAATTACTTGGATTAAATATTTTAATATAAATTTTATAAAAATTAATTGATTTGATTAAATTTTTTTCTTTTAATTCACTTGCAATCGATAAATAGGTACTATTTTCATCAACATTAAAACTTATTTCATTGCTTTCTTTAGTTGTTGGACTTATACCAATATTATAAGATACACAACCTGTAACTATTATAACACCTAAAATAACAATCACAAAAATATATATATTAACAAACTTCTTCATAATATAAAGCGAGCCTTTACTCGCTATCCTCCATACTAGATTTAACTTCTTCTTGTAATTCATTTAGTATTGTTTCAATTATTTTCCATTCTTTATCAGTTTCAATTGGTTGTATATTTAAATCTTCACTATCTGGTGTATATATTGAAGCATATACCTTTGTATTTCCTCTTTCATCAGTTGTATTATCGGTATAAACGATATAATTTTTATTTGTTTCATCTGATTCAAATGTAAATAATACTTCACATTCTATTTCTTTTCCATTTTCATTTATTACTTTAAATTTCATTTGTTCTTCTTTCATTATTATTCTCCTTATCTAAATATGTTTGTAATATTATTGTGGCTGCTAAAGAATCTACTTTTTCTTTTCTTTTTTTTCTCGATAAATCTGCTTTTAACATATAATTATGAGCAGACACTGTAGATAATCTTTCGTCTTGTAAAACAACTTTATAATTTAATTTTTCTAATTTTTCTTTAAATTCTAAAGTTTCTAATGCTCGTGGTCCTATGGTATTATTCATATTTTTGGGCAATCCTAAAACTAATAAATCAATATTATATTCAGATATAATATTTTTTAATTCTAAAATTAGTTTACCTATATCTTCATATCTTATTGTTTTTAAACTAGAAGCAATTTTACCATTTGATATTGCTAAACCTAATGTTTTAGTCCCTAAATCTAATCCTAAATACTTCATTTTATAAAATTATTAACTAAAACTTCTAAAACTCTAACTCGATCAAATTTAGTTATTTTATTTCTTGCTTCTTTATGACTTGAGATATAACCCGGATCACCACTAATTAAGTAACCAATTAGTTGATTTTTAGCATTGTAACCTCTTTCATTTAAAATTTCAATTACTTCTTTAATGGTTTCTTCAATTAAAGCTTCTTCAATTTCATCAGTAGTAAATATTTTTGTTTCATCCATAATAACACCACCTTATTACAAGATAATTGTATCAAATTTTTTTACTTTTTTCAATACATTTTAAAAGACTATTCTAAAATAGCCTTTATTCTTCTAACACCTGCACTACTAGCCTCTTCTTTAATTATTTTAAATTTACCTAATTCGCTAGTATTTTTAACATGTGGTCCACCACATAATTCTTTAGATATATCACCAATTGAATAAACTGTTACTATGTCAGGATACTTTTCAATAAACATACATTCTGCACCTGATTTAATAGCATCTTCTTTAGACATCTCTTTAACAGTTACATCAATTTTTTGATTTATCCAATTATTAACTAATTCTTCAACTTTTTGTTTTTCCTCATCACTTAATTTATGATCACAAGAAAAATCAAATCTCATTCTTTCAGCAGTAATATTACTTCCTTTTTGATGGACATTTTTATCGACAACTTGTTTTAAAGCAGCATTTAACAAATGAGTAGCCGTGTGATATTTAATTTCTTTATCAGAATCACCTGCTAAGCCACCTTTAAATTTACCACTAGAAGCAGTTCTTGATAATTCTTGGTGTGCTTTAAATTTTTCTTTAAATCCATTGACATCTACTTCGATGTTTTTTTCTTTGGCAAGTTCCACTGTTAATTCGATAGGAAATCCATATGTATCATATAATTTAAATGCTAAATCTTTATTTAATACTTTATCGACATTAGTTATTATTTTTTCAAATTCTCTTAATCCTTTTTCTAAAGTTTTATTAAATTTATTTTTTTCTTTAGTTAATTCATCTAATATTATATCTTTATTTTTATTTAATTCACTATAATATTTTTTATATTTATCGATAATCATATTAGCAATAATATTTTCCCAATCACTAGATTCTATTTCTAATTTTTTAGCATGTCTTATTGCTCTTCTAATTAATCTTCTTAAAATATATCCTTGATCAGTATTAGATGGCTTAATACCAGCCTCATCACCCAATATAAATACAGATGTCCTTATGTGATCAGCGATAATTCTAATACTTTCTGGATTTTCTTCATAACTAAACTTAGATAATGATTCAATTTTTTTAATAATATCAATCCAAACACTAGATAAATAATTATCATTAACACCTTCTAATATTGCAGTAACTCTTTCATATCCCATACCAGTGTCGACATTTTTTTTAGGCAATTCTGTTATTCCATTATTATCTTTATAATATTGCATAAAAACATTATTCCATATTTCAACCCATCTATCATCATTTGGATCAAAATTATCTGGTACTTCATCATCACTTCTAAAATAAAATATTTCTGTATCAGGACCACATGGACCAGCTTCACCTGCTATCCAAAAATTATCTTCTTTACCTAAATAAGCAATTTTATTAATTCCTAAATTTTTCCATATTTCAGCAGACTCAGTATCTTTAGGAATACCATCTTCTCCATTAAATACAGTAACCGCTAATTTATTAATAGGTATATTTAATACTTTTGTTAAAAATTCAAAACTATAATTGATGCTTTCTTTTTTAAAATAATCACCTAAAGACCAATTACCTAACATTTCAAAAAATGTATGATGTGTTTTATCTCCTATACTTTCTAAATCGTTAGTTCTTATACATTTTTGATAATCAACTAACCTTGTTCCATATGGATGAGGTTGTCCCATTAAGTAAGGAATTAATGGTTGCATTCCCGCTGTATTAAATAATACTGATGGATCATTTTCAGGTACAACTGGCGCTGATGGTATTTGTTTATGTCCTTTACTTACAAAAAAATCAATATATAAATCTTTAAGATTCATTTTTATCACCTTCTATAATTTTAATAAATTCTTCTACTACTTCATCAATTGTCAAATTAGTAGAATCAATATAAACTTGTTCATTAGTTTTCATCAATGATCCAACTTCTTTATGTGAATCATTGTAATCTCTTGCTTTTATATTTTCATATATTTCATCATAACTCATATCGATATGTTTTTCTTGATACTCTTTAAATCTTCTTTTAGCTCGTTCTTCTAAAGTTGCATCTAAATAAAATTTATAATCGGCATTAGGAAAAACTACTGTTGTTATATCTCTACCTTCCATTACAACATTATTAGAGTTACCTAATCTTCTTTGTAAATCTACCATATTCTTTCTTACTTCAACAATACTTGATATTGGTGAAACAATACTTG
This sequence comes from uncultured Bacilli bacterium, assembly GCA_944332725.1. Classification (GTDB taxonomy): domain Bacteria; phylum Bacillota_I; class Bacilli_A; order RF39; family UBA660; genus Faecisoma. The sequence continues at coordinate 17,603 of CALVKO010000013.1, read as the reverse complement.
TTACTTCTTTACTTCTTATTTCTTTAGTAACATCTTCTCCATCTAAATAAACATTATTGTTTAAATCAAATTTTATATCAATATTATTAGATAATTTAATAATTTCTTCCTTATCTTCTATATTTAAATTATTTCTTAATGCTTTTAATGCAACACAACGATATGTTGCTCCGGTATCAATATTAACTAAATTTAATTTTTTCGATAAGATACTGGCAACAGTTCCTTTTCCACTACCAGCAGGTCCATCAATTGCTACTATCATTTTATACCTCCTAATATTTTTAATACTTCATCTTTTGTTTTATTTACATCAATATTATTAATAACATAATCAAATTTATAATCATCTAAATCTGTTTCTGTTATATGATTTTTTTGTTCTATAGTCAAATCATTTTCTTTACCATTAATTCTAATAGTAATACATTTAAATAATTGTTTAGGGATATTTACTTCTTCTTTTAGTCTAGCATCAGTTACAATAATAACATCAAAAAAATAACTATATACTTTAATATCTTCCATAACTCGTCTAATTAATAATTCTTTGTCGATTTTTTTAATCAAATCAATACCTAATGATTGCAATAAATCCCTTGGTTTAGTTTCTTCCAAACCATTCCAATTAGTTATTTTTTTAACATATTGTTTTAAATAGTAAGCATAAGATATTTGAATACTATTTTTATAATAATTGCTTATAATATCAGCAACATAATTTTTACCACTTTTAGCCTTACCAGATAATATAAATATTTTAGGATTTTTATTAATATATTGCATAAAACCACCATATATAGTATAACATAAAAACCTAATATTTTATCTATTAGGTTTTAATTAAAATTCAAAAAATCATATTTATCATCAAGGAAATTAACTAATTCTTTTATTGCACCAATTAAAGGTGTTGATATAATCATACCCAAAATACCAAAGAAATGACCAAATATTAATAATCCAACAATAATAGTTACAGGACTTAATTTAGTTGTCTTACTCATAATTAAAGGTTGAAAAAAGTTACCTTCTACTGCTTGAACAATAATAATAAATATTAGAATAGCTATACCTAAAGGTGGCGATTGCGTTAATCCTACAAACACAGCAGGGGCTCCACCTATATAAGGTCCTGCATAAGGTATTACATTAGTTAATGCACAAAATAAAGCAAATAGAAGTGGTGCTTTTAAGCCAAGAAATGAAAAACCAATAGCCGTTATAACAAATACGACTGTACAATCTAATAATGCCCCATTAACAAATCTTTTTAAAGGTTTATTAACTGCTGATAAACATCTTTTAGTTTCACTACGATATTTTTTAGGAATTAAAGTATATAAGGTATCAATATTATCATCAAAATCTAATAATAAGTAAAAACCAATAATTAAACCAATACCAAATACACCCAACCATGAAAATATTGTTTTTAATGAAATCATTAACATATCAGGTAATGAATTAGCTAAATTAGTAGCAGTTAACTCTAATTTTTTAAATATTTCATTACGCATTGCAATAGCATCAAATCCTTCAATATTTTTAACATTACTTAAAATACTATCGATCCAATTTTTTGAAGTTTCATATAATGATGGAATAGTAGTTGATACAAAATCATTTATTTGTTCTGATAAAAGAGGTATTATAGCATAAATAATTAAAAATATAATTCCCAAAAATACTACATAGCATAAAATAGTACCTAATAGTCGTCTTATACCTTTTTTATTTAATTTAGTTACGATTGGGTCAAATAACCAAGCAATAAATACTCCCACAAAAAGAGGTGCGATTATTTTAAATATAGAAAATATAAAAGGTAATATTTTTACTTCTTTTATTAACATAATAATTGCGTATAATCCAACTATTATTAATAAAATAAATAATATTTTAAATATTTTATAAGATAAGGAAATTAAATCATTTAATTTTGAATAATTAATTTCTTTTTTCATAATATCACCCTTTATACACTTAATAATTCTTTTTCTTTTACTGCTAATTTTTCATCTACTATTTTATTATATTTATTAATTAATTCTTGTATTTCATCTGTACAATATTTAATATCATCTTCGGGAATTTCTAATTTTTTAGCATCATTATTAGCATCTTGTCTTATATTTCTTAAAGCAATTTTAGCCTCTTCTGCAATATTTTTAGCCTGTTTTACATATTCTCTTCTTGTTTCTTCTGTTAAAGCTGGAATATTTAAGATAATAATTTCTCCATTATTATTAGGCGTTAAACCAATATTTGCTTCGTATATTCCTTTTTCAATAGCATTTAAACAACCTTTATCAAAAGGTTTAATACATAATTGTCTTGCTTCAGGTATTGAAATATTGGCTAATTGCTTTAAAGGTGTATCAACCCCATAATAATTAACTACAACACCATCTAACATACTAGGATTTGCTCTTCCTGCTCTAATATTAATTAATCTTTTTTCTAAAGATTCAATGGCTCCTTCCATTCTACTTTCTGTTTCTAATAAAATATCATCCATAAATTTTCTCCTTCAAATTTTTAATTCTTTCTTCATAATTTCCACTAGTAATATAACTACCAACCACTACGATATCCGCGTCACTAACATATTTAATAGTACTATCATTAATGCCACCATCTACTTCAATTACATAGTTACCTTTTAATTCTTTTAATTTTTTTATTTTATTGATACTATCCATTATAAAGGTTTGCCCACCTTTACCTGGTTCAACACTCATTACTAATACTAAATCTAGATATGGTAAATAAGGTATTATCTCTTCTACTTTAGTAGATGGTTTAATCGATAATCCAACTTTAATATTAAATTTTTTAATATAATTAATAACACTTAATATATCAACACCAGTTTCATAATGAAATGTAATATATAAAGGATTTAATGTTTTATATTTATCGATATATTTATAAACATCACTAACCATTAAATGAATATCAAGTGGTTTAATATGTGGTACATCTAAAACTTCATTTTTATTATTAACAAATATTCCATCCATAATATCCAAATGTAGATAATCAATATCACAATTAACTAATTTATTTACATTATCAATATTATCTATTGTTAAAAACGATGCAGATATTTTCATATTTTTTCCTTTCTTATTAATTTAATATAATTATTATACCTAGATTCTAATATATCTTTATCTATTCTTCTTTTTATTTCACAATCATCTTCTTTATCGTGCATACAATCTTTATAAGCACATTTATCACGATATAAATTAAATTCAACAAAATTATCTCTTATATCAGATAAACTCATATCTTTTAAATCTAAACTAGAAAAACCAGGTGTATCTGCACACCACCCATCTAATAAATTTATTAAACTTACATGACGAGTAGTATGCTTTCCACGACCTAATGCTTTTGATATATCATTTGTTTTTAGGTTTAAATTATTATCTAAAATATTTAATAAAGTTGATTTTCCTGCTCCCGATTGCCCTGCAAAAACTGTAATTTTATCTTTAAATATTTTTTTAATACTCTCTTCTTTATTATAATAAACTTGATAACCAATACTTTGATAATATTTTTTTATCTTATCTATATAAGTTATATCGTCTAACAAATCTAATTTAGTAAAACAAATAATTGGTTTTATATTATTAAATTCAATCAAACACAATAATTTATCTAATAAATATAAATCTAAATTAGGTTCTTTAACACTTGCTACTATTACTGCTTGATCAATATTAGCAATCGGCGGTCTAATTAAACTATTTTTTCTAGTTTTTATATCTAAAATAATTCTTTTATTATTATCAAATATGACATTATCACCTACTAAAGGAGTAATTTTTAAATTTCTAAACTTTCCTCTAGCATTACAAACATATTCTTTATCACTTAAAACTGTAAAAGCATTACTAATAATTTTTATTATTTTTCCTTCCATCATTCTAATCCTTCTGGTTCTTCTGTTTGTGATGGTCTTGTAACAGTTATTGTCAATGTTGAACCACTTATTACTTCCCCTGTTCGATCTTGTTTAATAATTGTATCAGCAGGATATTCATCACTTATTTGATATTGAACTGACAAAGTTATATCATTTTTATCACAAAATTCTTGAACCATATCAATCGTATAATTTTCATTAACAAAATCAGGATATTCAACAGTAAATACTGCATAATACAAGAAAATTGTATCACCTGGCTCTAGTTTAGAATCTACTTTAGCACTTTGTTCTACTATTTGATTTTCTTTATATTTATCTTGATCATCTTTAGCAATCTTTTTAGGATTTACAATAACATTTAATCCCGCATTTTCTAAATTAGTTTTAACCATTAAATAGTCTTTACCTGTATAATCTTCAATAGTTATACTATCACTTGCTTTAGCAATAATAATTGTAATTTCTGTTCCTTCCTTAACAGTTCTTCCAACTTGTGGATTAGTACCAACTACTTTACCTTCTTCTATTTCATCATTTTCTTTTTCTTCGACATCACTTGCTACTAATAATCCCAATTCTTTTAATTTACTTTCTGCTTCTACAACGGTTAAATTACTAACATCAGGGATTGTTACATCAGGAACTGATACTAATTTAGGATATATTATTATAAATAAACATATTAAAGCAACTAAACTTGCAAATATACCACCAGTTATCCATAATAATTTATCTTTTTTTGATTTTTTCTTTTGTTTAGGCACATCATCAACCTCCTCATGCTTCTTATCTAATCTACTTAAATTAGGCATTACTTTCGTTTCCTCTAATTCATGTTCTGGATATTTGTATACTAATTTTTTTTGATTTAAATTTTCTTCTAATAAACAAGATTTAATATCATCGTACATTTCCCTTACTGAATCATATCTATTTTTTGGATTTTTTGCACAAGCCCTTAATACAATATTCTCAACTGATTGTGGTATATCAGGATTTTGTTTACAGATAGAGGGAATTGGTTCTTTCATTTGTTTAATTGCTATTTCAACTGCATTATCACCTTTAAAAGGAACTTTACCAACTAATAATTCATACATCAATATACCTAATGAATAAATATCCGATTTAATAGTTGAACCACTACCATTTGCTTGTTCTGGAGGTAAATAATGAACAGAGCCCATAACTGAGTTAGTTTGCGTTAATTCATTACTATTTAAAGCCATTGCAATTCCAAAGTCCATTATCTTAACTCGTCCATCATCTAATATCATAACATTTTGTGGTTTGATATCTCTATGAATTATATAGCTATCATGAGCACACATAATTGCACTAGTTAATTGTGTCATAATATCAATTACTTCCGGTAATGTTAAAGCACCACGTTTTTTAACTAAACTTTTTAAAGTTTTTCCTTGAACATATTCCATAACTATATAATATCTACCATCATCTTCTCCAACATCATACATTTCAACGATATTAGGATGATTTAATTTACTCGCTGATAAAGCTTCTCTTTGAAATCTTCTTACAAATTTTTCATCATCTGCTAAATCTCCTCTTAATACTTTAACAGCAACATTACGATCTAAAATTGTATCTTTGGCTAAATAAACATTTGCCATACCACCTTCACCAATAGTTTTGATAATCTGATATCTATCGTTTATTTTATCCCCTTTTACAATCATTTACTTACACCATCCTTTAAAAATGCAACTGAAATATTATCTGTTCCCCCCCTATTGTTACATTTAACAACTAATTTTTTTAATCGATCATCTAATGAAATATCATTATCTGTCAATACTTTAGCAATTTGTTCTTCATCTAACATATTAGTTAAACCATCACTACATAACATAATACCATCAACATCTCTTTCGACATCAAAAATATCCATTTCTACTGTACTAGTTGCTCCTAAAGCACGCATTAAAACATTTTTTCTTGGATGTTCTTTAGCTTTTTCTAATGATAGTTCCCCTGATTTAACTAATAAATTAACCAAAGTATGATCAGTAGTTATTTTTTGTAATTTGTTTTTTCTTAAAACGTAACCTGATGAATCACCAATATTACCAAATAATAAGAAATCTTTAGTTACAATTGCTAAAACAATAGTTGTTCCCATACCAGAACTTTCTTTATGTTCACTAGTATATTTATACAATAAGACATTAGCCTCACTTACAATTTCTTTAATAAAACTAATAGCATCTTCTTTAGTTCCCACCGAACTTATTTTTCTAAATCTATCACCGATATGAGAAATAGCAATACTAGAAGCAATTTCGCCACCACAGTGACCACCCATACCATCAGCAACTGCTAATAAAACTTCCCCCATCTTATTTTCATTTATAATAACACTATCTTCGTTATGGTCTCTTACTTTCCCTGTATCAGTTATATATGCATATTCCATATTATTCCTCCTTGTAATTGGCTCTTAACTGTCCACATGCTGCACTTACCTTTTTACCAAATTCTCTTCTAATTGTTACGCCAATATTATTTTTTTTCAAGGTATCATAAAATTTTAAAATAGTATCTTGATCACTTTTTTTAAATTCAATATGACTAGTTTCATTATAAGGTATCAAATTAACATAACAATTCATACCTTTTAATAATTTAGATAACTCTATAGCATTTTCATATCTATCATTGATACCTTTCAATAAAATATATTCGAAAGTTACTCTTCTATTAGTTTCTTTAATGTATTCTTTAATTGTTTTCATTAAATCATCTAATTTATAAACTTTACTTATTGGCATTAATTCGTTTCTTAATTTATCATTAGATGCATGTAAAGATATAGCCAAATTAACTTGTTTACCATCTTTAATAAATTCTTTTATTTTAGGAATTATGCCACAAGTAGATACAGTTATATGTCTACTTCCTAAAGCAATTCCTTTAGGTGTATTAATAATATCTATAAAATTTATAACATTTTCATAATTATCAAATGGTTCACCTATTCCCATTAAAACTAAATGGGATATTCTTATATTTAAATCTTCCTCTATTTTAAGTAATTGTAAAACCATTTCACTAGTATTTAAATTTCTAACTTTTTTTAGTCTTCCACTTTCACAAAATCTACACCCCATATTACAGCCAACTTGACTTGATACACATAAAGAATTACCATAATCGTGTTTCATTAATACTGCTTCAATTTTGTTATTATCTTCTAACTTAAATAAATATTTTATAACATCAACATCCTCTTGTTTTGTTAATATTTCCAAACTATTTATTTTAAAATCTTCTTTCAAATAACTAATAACTTCTTTTTTTATATTAGTCATTTCATCAAATGATTTTACTCTTTTTTGATATAACCACTCAAACACTTGAGTAGCCTTAAATTTTTTTTCACCTTTACTTATAAAATAGTCTTCTAATTGTTTAATTGTATAGTCATATATATTCATAATTACACCTATAACCATTATATCATAAGTATTAAATTTTATCTATTATTTTTGATTCATGATGTAATTTATATGTAAAAAAACTTTATTTAAAATATTCTAAATAAAGTTTTTAAAATTATTATGCTACTGGACATCCAAATATAAAATAGTCATAATTATATTCATTTATTCCTATAAAAGTTTCTTGTGTTATTAAATTACATTTAAAAGCATCATAAGATATTGATTGAATATTAGTTAAATTTGATAAATCTAAACTAACCAATTTATTATTATCAAACGCAGCAATTCCTATTGTTGTAACACTATTTTGCATTGTTACATCTGTTAATTGATTATCTTTAAATGCATAATTTCCTATTGTTGTTACACTATTTGGTATTGTTACATCTGTTAATTGATTATATGAAAATGCATCAATTCCTATTATTGCAACACTATTTCCTATCGTTACACTATTTAATTGATTTAGTTCAAATGCTGAATCGCCTATTGTAGTTACACTATCTGGTATTATCACACTTGTTAATTGATTATATGAAAATGCAGAATTTCCTATACTAGTAACTAGTTTTCCATCCATAACACTTGGTATAAATACATCATATCCCCCACATGTATTATCATATCCAGTTATTTCTATTTCAAAATCTTTAACTTCTTTTATAACATTATTTAATGTTAAGTCATTTATGTCTAAATCTCCATTATTTATACCATCTTGCATAGTATATCCAAAATTATTACCTTCACCTTTACACTCTAATTCAGCATTTTCTATTGTCATATCAAAACCAATCATATAAGTTAAACATGCATCATAATTTATTTTATATTTTTTTGGCGTTATTACATTATTTTTCTCTAATTCATTTATATCAAAATCAGGATCATTTACAAAATTGTAAATTGCTTCAATTTTGTTACTGCAAAATTTTTCAACATCTTCTATAGGTTGTTCAGGATATAAATTAGACATATATGTTACACACGCATCATAATTTAAGTCAAAATAATCAACATATGCACCAATAGTTTCATAAGTAAAACATTCTCCCGGTGTAAAAGCAATTTCTCCTTCTTCAACAAACTTTCCATTTTCTAGTATAAATATATGACCATTACTTTCTACCTTTAAATAAGTTAATGTTCCATTATATGTATTTTCTAATACTTTTGAATTACCTAAATTAACCATTTTACTTATTTCTTCAGTTGTAAAAGTTGTCTTACTTTCACAATCTACATCTTCACTTGTTAATGTACCCATTTGTTTTTTTAATTTTATAGTTTCACAATAGTTATTTATTCCACTATATATCATTTGTGATTCAGATTTACCTGCAGATATTCTAGCATCTTCTACTACATCTAATATTATTGGTGTAGCAATAAGTGCTACTATAGCAAGTATAATTATTACTGCCAATAATTCGATTAAAGTAAAGGCATTAGTTAGTAAATGCCCCCCCCCCAGTTTTGCTATTTGTTAATTTCATATTATTTCAACTCCTATTCTTAAATAAATTATACTTTTTTTAATTTAATTTGTCAATTGTATAATTCAAAATATTTTGACGATATTCTATTAGTTATATTTTTATTAATTGAGGCTCTAGCAGTAGAATTAGATTCTTGGTAAAATACATCTGGTGATACAACGACAAATGAAACTTTTGGATTATCATATGGTGCATACGCACCGAATGTATTACTTATCGTTTCTTTATCTATTTTCCCATCACCATCTGAATCAATAAAACTTTCACTTGTCCCTGTCTTACCAGCAGCATTATATTTATAATCAATATAACCAACACCAGTACCACTAGTTAACATTACTTCTCTAAATCCTTGTTTAATTCTATCTAAATATTTATCTTCTAAAGTTATTTTATTTAAAACTGTCGGTTTTACTTCATATAGCAAATCAGTTAATCCATCCTTAGTAGGGCTATAAACTGCTTTAAGTAAATTAGGTTTCATTCGATAACCGCCATTAGCAATTGTATTAATATATTGACTTAACTGAATTGGCGTATAAGTATCAAATTGTCCAATTGAAAAATCTAATAAATGACCTGGTAGTGTACTATTGCTAGTATAACCTAGACTTTCAATAGGTAAATCAATACCTGTTTTAACACCTAGTCCAAATTCTTTAAAAGTATTACGGTAAATATCAAAAGCATTAGGATTGATATTTATCTTTTCATTATATTGATAATTACCACCACCAACTTTAATAGCAGTTAAAAATTGAAATACATTAGATGAATATTTTAAAGCAGTTATATCATCGACACTACCTAAGTTTGTCCAAGAACATTTTAAAGGAGTATCAGCAATTTTAATACATTTATCTTGAATTCTTGCATCTAAAACAATACTACCTGTTTTATAACCAACTGCATGAGATGCTCCTTTTACAATAGATCCTGCTGTTACTGGTGTTGTGACTATACCGGGAGTATAATCATATACTTTATATTTACCATCTTCTTCTACTACTTGTTTACCAGCCATCGCTAATATTTCGCCAGTATTAGGATCACTTATAATTACAAAAGACCGATTATAATATTTAGTGTTAGGATATTCTTTTCCCTTTAAAACTTCTTCTTCTAATATTTTTTCAATTTCTTTTTGTAATTCAATATCGATAGTTAATACAATATCATTACCACGACTACCTTCGTCAATTATTTTTCTAGTGCCATCATCTAATATTTGATATACCGTTTTCTCACCTTTTAATATTGATTCGTATTGATATTCTAAATAACTAATACCTACTCTATCATTTAAACTATATCCTAAATTTAAATAATAATCTTTTAACTCATAAGGTATTCCTGTTTCATTAGTTGAAACACTACCTAGTATTGTTTTAAAAACATCACCATAAGGATATACTCTATTCCAATCTAATCTTACATCAAAACCTTTTAAATTATTGACATTTTCCGCTATTATTGCATATTCTTTATCGGTAACATTTTCTTTTTTTATTACTTTTTCATCATAACTATATCCTTGATTCATCAAATAATAAATATAAGCTGCTTTCCTATCCTTTTCTTCTAAGTCATTTAACTGTTCATCTATTCTTTCTAATTTTAAATTTTCAATATCATCATCAGTTAATTTTCTTTCTTCTAATAATTGCCATTCTTCATCGGTTATTAATTTATTAGCCTCTTCCTTATTATTTAAAATCCAAAATTTTTTTAATTCTTTTTCACTTAATTTATAATCTAAAGAAATCATATCAGCTACTTTATAAGAGAGTTCTATTTCTTCTTTAGTAGTTATTCCACTAGGCTTTTTATAATAAATAACTTTAACCGCTTCATTATCGACTATTATTTTACCATTTCGATCATAAATTCTTCCTCTTGGTGTACTAGTAGATGTAACAATATTTTGACTTAATTTTTCTACTTTTTCAACATAAAACTCATGTTTTACAACTTGAATAATAAATAAATTAACACTTAGAAAAATCATTATTACACATATTACTATAATTAAAATATTATATCTTTTTTCAACTGTTTCTTTAATATCTTTATTTTTTATACTTAAATTATAAATTTTCTTGTATTTCTTCATATATTTTACTTACTTTACTAAAATCAACAATTGAAAAAAAATTATTAATATATTCTTGTCTATTATTTTGATAATCTAAAAAATAAGCATGTTCCCATAAATCTAAATTCATAATTGGCTTTAAGCCGTAAGAATAAGGTGTATCTTCATTAGAAGTATTGATTATTTCTAATTTATTTTCATCATTTAATACTAAAAAAGTATAACCAGAGCCAACTACATAATTAGCATTTTTAATAAATTCCTCTTTAAAATTATCTATTGAGCCAAAATCTTCAATTAATTTATTTTTAAAGTTTTCACTCATTTCACCTTTACCTAAAATACTAAAAAACAATTCATGATTCAACGCTCCACCTAAATTAAATAAAATATTACCTCTTTCATTAATAGGAAAGTCATCAATATTTTTTACTAAGTTTTTATAATCTTTTAAATCACCTAATTTATTTAAATAATTTTGATATATTTTATTATGAATATTCATTGTAAAATCAGTTATATATGGTTCGTACATAATATTCCTCCTCTTAATATTTTATTTAATTTTCATAACATTATTCACTTATACATATAATGTATCGGTGAGAATATGAAAGAAAGACTAATTAGTGAATATGTTAATAGGATGACTTTAGAAGATGTAAATAATTTTGCTTTAAAAAATGGAATCATTTTAAAAGATAATGAAATCAAATTAATATATGATCACATTAAAAATAATTGGCATACTATTGTCTTTGGTAATCCAAGAGGTATATTAGATGATTTAAAAGAGAAACTAGATAGTACAAGTTATCAAAAAATAGAATCATTATATATTTACTTTAAAAATCGTTATCTATAATAATTTCTTATATCATTAATTAAATTATTATTAAATTTTTTATTTAAAATCATTTCTATTTCAAATTTATAAGGTGGATACATTCTTTCTTTAGAATTATCATCCATTGATACATAAGGTGTCTCTAATATTTTAGGGATATTTTTTAATTTATCGTGATAAATTATATTTATTAAATTATCAAAACCAATTGTTCCATATCCAATATTTTCATGTCTATCTTTATGAGCATTTATTACATTTTTACTATCATTTATATGAATACATTTTAAATAATCTAAACCAATTTTTTGATCAAATAAATCTAATACTTTATCAAAATCATTCAAATCATAACCAGCATCATTGATATGACAAGTATCTAGGCAAACACCTAATTTATAATTAACACCATCGATTATTTCTTTTATTTCTTCAAATGTTTTTCCTAATTCAGTTCCTTTTCCAGCCATCGTTTCTAATAATATCAAAACATTACTTTTACCAATTTTATTTAAATTGTCTATTATATTTTTTATTCCTTCTTCTTTACTTAATTTAACACTACTACCAGGATGAAGGACTAATTTATTCATACCTAATTGTTCCACTCTTTTTAATTCTTGTTTTAAAAAATCGACAGCAAAATCATTAGAACTTGCTAAATTAATTATATAAGGAGCATGAACTACTACATTATTTATATCTATATTATTTTCTATCATTAATTCTTTTGCTTCTTTTGTTAATTTATCATCGATTGGCATTCTATTAGCATTTTGTGGCGCACCAGTATAAAACATAAAAGTAGTACTACCATAACTTAATGCCTCTTTAACACTTCCTACTAATTGTGTATCTTTTTTAAATGATACATGTGAACCGATTATCATATTAATCATCTCCTTTAATAATTATAATAAAATTTTAATATAAAAACAAGAAAAAAATGGTATTTAAACCATTTTTAAAATTTAATCGTTTTTTGAAATTCTTTTGGATATTCTTTAATATCAACATCATTTACTTTTATTTTTCCCTCTAAATCAGCATCTAAAGAAAATATATTTTGATTTAATCTACTACTAGAAGCAATCTTAGCCTTATTTAAAGATCTAGTAATTCGATAATCTCTCGCACCCACTTCATAAACTAATCTTATTCTTTTTTCTGCTATCAATGATGCTTGAATATATTCAAGTAAATATTTTTTAAATAATTTTAATTTTTTAGCAGATGTTAATATTTCATTTATATCAAATTGTTCCTTAAATTTAAAAGGCGTCGAAGGCTCACTAATATTTAATCCTAATAAATCAGATACTATATTTACTATATTACTACTAATTACAATACTTCTTTGTATCATTATTTGTGACATAGATAATCTACGTTCTAAAATATTTAATATATATTTTATTTCTTCAATATTCAAATATTGTTTAGGATTACCATTTGAATCAACAATTAACATATTTAAATCATGTTTAACTAATGCTTCTTTTAAAGAAGATATGTATTTAAATTTTTCATTAAAAATAACATCTGCTCTGGCATTAAATAAATTTGTATTATGATATACTCCAAAATCATCTAAAAATGCTATTTTCTTTTTATCATCTACTAATCCAAAACATAAACTATCTACTGGATATTTTTTTTCTGGCATAATATCCCCCCTAAATGTGAGGATATTTTAACATATTTTAACTAATTTGTCAAATATTATGAAGTGTTTCATTAATACCATTACCTATTAAATTGCTTAATTTTTCAATTAAAAAATCAACTTCTTTAGGTGTAACCATCATATTATAACCAATAGGTGTTAATACTTCAAATAATAACTGTTTAATCTCATTTTCTTCTAAAGTTCCAACTATACCTAATAATGTTTCTTTATCTTTTTTATTTAATTCTATCTTTTCTTTTAAATAATTAGGTTGCGTAACCATCAATTTATGAGAAGGATTATTAATATTTAATTTAGAATAAGTATAATGTTTATGCATATAATTTATCGTATCACTTACTATTGTAATGGCGTCAACTACAGTAGGAACTCCTATAGCTATACAGGGAATATTTAAAGTCTCATAACTTATTTCTTTTCTACTATTACCAATACCACTTCCTGGATGGATTCCCGTATCAGTTATTTGAATTGTCTTATTAACACGTTCTATTGATTGACTTGCTAAAGCATCAATAACTATTATAAAATTTGGTTTAAACTTATTTACGATACTTGATATAACATCACTAGTTTCTAATCCTGTTTGTCCCATTACTCCAGGCACTAAAACTGATACTCTCCGATACTTATCAGATAATTCATCTAATTCAAACAAATGATTAGTTACTATTATATTATTTATAGTTAAAGGGCCTAAAGAGTCAGGCGTTGATTTAGAGTTTCCTAATCCTATAATTAAACAACTATCCTTTTTAGCAATTTTTAACTTATTTAATAGATTGTTTAATTCTTTTATGAATACTTTTTTTACCTTGTTATAATTAGTTATATCTGTTACATCATCAAATTCAATAGTAATATAATTACCATTTTTTTTATTAATTATTTTACTTATTTTATCATCCACTAAAACTTTTGTTACCTTAATATTATCCTCAACTACTTCTTCACTTATATCTTTAATATCTTTAATTGATTCGATTGCTAAATCGGTTCTTATTTGATATTTTGATAAATCAATACTATGTTCCATATCTTTCACCATTATTATTATTAGTTTAAGTTAATGTTTTATGCGAAAAAGTGTTGCTTTTTTAATAATAAAATGGTAAAATTATAATGTTTTAAGAGCTTGGAGGTGAATTAACTATGGCAAATATGAAAAATGCAAAGAAAAAAATCAAAGTAATCGCTAAAGAAACAGTAAATAATAATAACTATACAGCAAGTATGAAAACTGCTTGTAAAAATGTTGAAAGAGCAGTTATTGCTAAAGATAAAGAAAAAGCTACTGATAATTTAAAAGTAGCTATCAAAAGAATCGATAAAGCAAAACAAGCTGGAGCTATTAAGAAAAATACAGCAGCTCGTAACAAATCTCGTTTAACAAAAAAAGTAAATGCAATGGAATAACATTTACTTTTTATTTTTTTTTGATATAATTATAATAGGTGATGCTAGATGAAGGGTTGGTTAGCGCTTATTCCACTTTTAATTCTATTGGGTTTAACAATTGTTTATCAAGAAGATATTTCTAAATTTATCGTTCAAAAAATTGTATATTCAAAAAAAATATATTTAAAAAAAGCAAACAATTATGTTTTAGATTATAATTTTATGTATGTTAAAGAAACTGATGATTTTATTGCCAATGACAAACAAGAATTAATTAATATACTATATACATTTTTAAATAATGGTAACACTAATTTTTATTTTTATTGTGACTATGATGAATGTGCTAATGATATCGGTACATTAACTGATGCAAATGAACTAATTAATATCAATAGTTATATTCATCCATATAATAATTATCGTAGAGTTTTTGTTACATATAATTCATTCGGTAAAGTAGAAATTAATATTGAAAAATCATATAACGACGAAGTTATTACAGCAATTGATAAAAAAATTGATAAAATTATGAGCGAAATATTAACTGATGATATGACCGATAAAGAAAAAATTATTGCTATTCATAATTACATAGTTAAAACAACTGATTACGATACTGAATATTTAGAGGCTAATTTAAATGATATCGATAATCCTTCCCATAAAGCAATCGGACCACTTTATTATCATAAAGCATTATGTGGAGGATATGCTGATGCAATGTCATTATTTTTAAACAAATTAAAAATCCCAAATTATCGAATTTCAAGTGAAAATCATATTTGGAATTATGTTTATATTGATAATAATTGGTATCATTTAGATTTAACTTGGGATGATCCAGTAACAGATGATGGTAGTAAATTAGTTTTAGATAACTTTTTGTTAATAACAACAGAACAATTAGAAAAATATCATACTGGATATCATACTTATGATAAATCAATTTATTTAGAGGCTAGATAATTCACAAATTGGTAACTCGATAATAACACGAGTTCCTTTTTTTAATGGAATATATTCTATTTTGCCATTGTGAGCATTTATAATTTCAATTGATAATGATACCCCTAATCCCGTACCATTTTTTTTAGTTGTATAAAATGGTTCTTTTATCTTTTCTAGTTCATCTTCTGGTATACCAATTCCATTATCTTCAATTATTATTTTAAAATTTTTATCCATTTCAAAATTAATTTTAATAACTCCTCTATTTTCTATCGCTTCAATACTATTTTTAATCATATTAATTAATACTTGATTCAATCTATTATAGTCGCCTTCAATAAAAACTTCATCTTGACAAATATTATATATAAATTTAATATCTTTATCTTTTAATACTGGTTCAAATTGATTAACAACATCTTCTAATAATAAATTGATATCTAAAATTTCTTTTTGTATTTTAATTTTATTCATTGCTAAAAAATCTTGTAATAACAATAATATATTATTCATTTCATCTTTTAAAATATCTATATATCTTTCATGATCTTTATTATTAATATCAAACATATCTAAATAACTTTTACAAACAGCAATTGGATTTTTTATTTCATGAGTTATTTTAAACAATGATGTTCTTAATTGTTTTTCTTTTTCTAAATCTTTTATATTCATATGTAATTTAATAATATCTTCACCCTTTTTATATAAAAATATAACTAGATAAGCAATAAAAATAAAAATAATACCAGTAAATAAATCAAAATTAAAAATAAACTTAATTATTAAAAATAAATTTATAATATTTTTTTGATAAAAGAAATATATCAAATAATATATTAAATATTCAATTACATATATTGTTATATTTGCATCAATATAATTAAACAATATAATTATAGTTATAATTAAACTTATAAACGTCCTTTTTTTTATAAAAGCAAATAATAAAGGAATATTGAATAATATTATTAAATCAGTATTTCCTTTATTAAATATTAATAGTAAATATAAACTAGATAGCAAAGATATATCTAGCCATAACTTGCTTTGTTCTTTATTTATATTATTACTATAAGTACAATAAAATAGATTTACTAATAATGGAAATAATAAAATAATAACATTAAATAATATTTGATATAACATTTTAATCACCTAAATTGATTATATTATACTTTTTTGTATTATTTTGTCGAATGATGTCGAAATATGAAAAAAAGTAACTAATGTTACTTCAAATCATCGATAAATTTTTTTATTTTCTGTGCTTGTTCACCTAAAATAATCTTTAACTGATTATCAATTTCAACAATTCCTTGAGCGCCAATTTTTTGAATACCTTCTTTATTAACTTTTTTTGTATCTTTTAATTCAACTATAAATCTTGATTTATTAGTTTCATAATTTACAATATTATCTTTGCCACCTAAATATTCAATTAATTTGTTTGCCTCTAATTTAAAATCTTTTTGTTTTGATTTAATAATTGCAACTGCAATTATTATAGCAACAATAATTATTATTAAATATTGCCACATATATTCCATTTCTATCACCAATATAAATTATACTATATATTTTTTGTTTTTGCAAATTTTAATTGTATAATTTACAAATTTAGTGTAAGATAATAATAGGTGACTAACTATTAAAAGTCAATAGAAATTTAAAACTTTTAAAAAAAAGTCACAAAATAGGAAAAAAAACACG
>CALVKO010000012.1 GCA_944332725.1 uncultured Bacilli bacterium | reverse complement strand
AAAGCAAAAGCCACCGAAGAAGGAGAAATATTTAATCGTGAGATTAGATGCAGTCAAATTTATTTGACTTTTGTTCTGCATAATATCAATAAAGATATTGTTAATAAAATGATAATTAATATTAGATATGAGATTAATAAATCTTTTTTCTTCATAATCATCAAGCCTCCTTCATTTAGAATTTGGCAAGTACTCAACAGTTAATATTCCCTATAAACAATTATACTACAAATTAACTTATATAACAATAAAATTGTTAATTTTTAATTAATTTGTTTTGACAAACATATTAATTTATGATACAATATATTTGTCAAGGAAACTTGCATATAATAAAAAGGAAACATTCAGTTTTCTCATGTTGAATGTTTACCTTAATTTTGGGTGAGACACTTATTCAAATATGAATGAGTGTCATTTTTTTATTACTATTATCATTACGATAAGAAGTGACAAAATGATAATAATGCTTCTTAAAATTTTTATAATAAAAATTCTTTTTGACATTTTATCAAACCTCCTCTCATTGTAGATTAGAGGTAGACACTCAACAACTGATACATTTCCTATATATAATTATACTATAAATTAATTTATATAACAATAAATTAACAAAAAGATTTGAATTTTATCAAATCTTTTGTTTTAATTCATATAAAAAATTAATAGCTTCAAGAGGTGTCATTTCTAAAGGATTTATTTTTTTTAATTCTTTTTCTACCTCTGATTCTTCTTTTATTAAATCATCTAATGGTAAAGATTCTTGAATAATAACATCTCTTTTTTTCTCTTTATTTTCATAAACACTTAATATTTGATTAGCTCTTTTAATTAATGAATCAGGTAAATTTGCTAATTTAGCAACATGAATACCATAACTTTTATCAATACTACCATTTTTAATTTTATGTAAAAACGTAATATTGCCATCTTCTTCTAAAGCAGAAACATGAATATTTTTAAGATTTTTCAAATTATTTTCTAAATCAGTTAATTCATGATAATGGGTTGAAAATAAAGTTTTACATTTAATATTATCGTGAATATATTCAATGATTGATTGGGCTAAAGCCATACCATCAAAAGTGGCCGTTCCTCTACCTAATTCATCAAATAATACTAACGAATTAGATGTTGCATTACTAATAGCATTATTTGCTTCGTTCATTTCAACCATAAAAGTAGATTCACCGCTTACTAGATCATCAGATGCTCCAATACGAGTAAATATTGCATCAAATATTGGTAATGTTGCTTCACTAGCCGGTACAAAACATCCTATTTGGGCCATAATGACTGTTATTGCTAATTGACGCATGTAAGTTGATTTACCAGCCATATTAGGACCTGTAATTAATAAAATATTGGTATTTTCATCCATAATAATATCATTAGGAACATATTCTGATTCAATTACTTGTTCAACTACAGGATGTCTATCATCAATTAATTTAATAACTCTTTCATCGACTAATTTAGGTCTTACATAATTATTATTAGATGAAACATTAGCAAATGCTTGTAGGCAATCTATTTCACTAATTACTTTAGAAATATCTTGTAATCTAGGAATATATTCTTTAACTTTATCTCTTATTTCAACAAATAATTGATATTCTAAATCAATTATTTTTTCTTCAGCATTTAAAATTAAATTTTCTTTTTCTTTTAAAATTGGACTTATATATCTTTCACAATTAGATAAAGTTTGTTTTCTTTCATATCCGTATTCATCTTTTACTAAATTGATATTACCTTTAGATATTTCAATATAATAACCAAATACTTTATTATATCCAACTTTTAAGTTTTTAATACCAGTTCTTTCTCTTTCTTCATTTTCAAACTTAGCAACAAAATCTTTGCCGCCTTTTCTTAAATCTTTTAATTCATCTAATTCGCTATTATATCCTTCTTTAATTATGTATCCTTCTTTAATAGTCATAGGTGGATTTTCATAAATACTTTTATCTAGTAATTCATATAATTCATTTAAATCTTCAATATTTTTATAAAAACCAATTTTAGTTAAAATATCTTTAATATTAGGTAAAACTTTTAAAGAGTTTTTAAGTTGAAGCATATCTCTTGCATTAGCTGAGCCAAATGCAATGCGGCCGGATAATCTTTCTAAATCATAAACTTCTAATAAATATTTTTCTAAATCATTAGTTAAAATAAATTCTTCTAATAATTTTTCAATACAATCATATCTTCTTTCAATTTCATTTTTATCAATTAAAGGATTTTCAATAAAATTTTTAAGTAATCTTGATCCCATTGCTGTTTTAGTTTTATCTAATAACCAAATTAAAGAATGATTTCTTTGCTTTAATCTTAAAGTCTCTGTTAATTCTAAATTACGTTTAGTATGAATATCCATTTTTAAATAATTTTTAGTTTCTCTTAAAATAGCCTTTTGTAAATGTGATAAATCTCTAAATTGTGTATAATCAATATAACTTAATAAATATTTTATCACTTCTACTAATCTTACATCAGATATATCTTCATAGATATAATCATATTTTATTAAATCTTCTTTTTTATCAAATAAAGAAACTGTTACTTTAAAATTATTTTTAAGTAATGAATAAATATCTTTATTAAAACTCTCACTAACAACAATTTCTTTTATACCAATACTTACTATTTCGCTTACTAATTTAGAAGGGTTGTGTTCTAATAAGAATGTATAAATTGAACCTGTTGTTATATCGCCAAAACTCACCGCATATCCATAATTAAAATCAATAATAGCACCAATATAATTGTTTTCTTTTTCATTTAAAGATTCGTTAAATAAAGTTCCACTACTTACTATTTGAACCATTCCTCTTTTAACGATACCTTTAGCATTTTTAGGATCTTCTAATTGCTCACATATACCAACTTTATATCCTTTAGCTACTAATTTATCAATATAAATATTTGCCGAATGAAAAGGAACACCACACATTGGTATTCTTTCTTCTAAACCTGCTGACTTGCCAGTTAAAGTTAACTCTAATTCATGAGAAGCGGTAATTGCATCCTCAAAAAACATTTCATAAAAATCACCTAAGCGATAAAATACTATAATATCTTTATTTTGTTTTTTAGTTTCAATATACTGTCTCATCATTGGCGTAACTTTGTTTATATCTACACTATCTAATGTCATACTACCACCACATTTAATATTTTATCAAAAAATCGCATTAAAAAAAAGCATATTATAAGCTTTTTATCATTAATTTTATTTATTATCTTGTTTAAGAACTTTTTGAAATGAAGGATTGCTTTGTTCAATTTCAAATTGTTTATCTAATATTTCAGTACATAATTCATCAACAATTTCTCTTCTAACACTTTTAATAAATTTTATATCTTCTTGTAAATCAAACATTTGGCATTTACATTTTTCTATTTTTTTCTTTAAATTCAAAATTGAGGCTTCATTGTCAATTTTTTTAGTTTTTAATTGTGTTTTTTCATGATTAATTTCTTCATTTCTTTTTTCTAAATCTGCAACAGTGTGATTTTTTATTTCATTAATAGCATCAGTTTTCATTCGTTTATATTCTATATATGATTCATAACCACCCATAATATCTAATAATAAAGCAAATAAAATAAGAGTCGGAGTACCTGAAAATAATGAAACTGCCGCTATTGGCACAGTATAAACAAATATCTTAATTATAAAAACTAATATCGAACATATCTTTACTCTTTTTTTAACATCAGAAAAATTATTTATTTTCCAAATCAATTTATTATTTTGATCATACTCAATTTCTAAATCAGAAATTCTATTTTCAATTGTGTTTTGATTATTATTAATTTCTTCTACACTATTATTGTTTTTATCAATCGTATCTTGTAATTCATGTACTTGTTTTGTTTTTAATTGAATTAATTCTAAAAATTTATCCATAATTTTCTTCCTTTCACAACGTGAATATTTTAGCACAAATAAAATATTTGTCAAATTTTATTTATCGGTTCTAAACACATTAACGACTTAACATATTCTTTTCCTGATATATCGCTATCTAAAACTATTTTTTTATTTTTAAAACTTTCTTTAGATAAAACAAAACTATCACAGTAAACTTTACAATTATGTTCATTTAATTCTAAATACCCATTTTTTAAAAGGAATTTAATAACATTTGTATCTTTAACAAAATATCCAGGAGCAGTTGATAAATCATAATGGTATATTCTGTTTTTATTACATAAACTAAGTAAACAAAACTGACGATACGTTGGATCTATTATATACGTTTTATATCCATCAAATGATTCAAAATTAACCAATACAATATAATGTCCAAAAATAGAAGATAAAAGATAATTAATATTAACTTCACAAATATTAAGGCCATCAAAATATGGATAATAATTTCTAATTAAATAATCTTTTGCAAAAATACAATATGAAGTTAAAGGTGTATTTAAAAATAATTGTTCACTTCTACTCCCTTTTAAAGTCATTCTTACATCATAAACCATAGTTTCTAAAAATAATTTAATTTGTTCATCTGTTAATTTTTTATTTTTGCAATCACTTAAATCTATTTTACTAGGTTTTATCAGTAATGGTTGCTGGTCAATATAATAAAAAGGCTTTTGCTCTAAATCTATTATTCTCTCAATTAAATCATAATTTTCAGTTATTTGTTCACGAAATGATTCTTTTTTCTCTTTTAAATATAGTTTACTCCATAATTCATTTAATTTACTTTTAATAAAATAATAATTCTCATTAGAATTAACTAATCTTTCTATTTCATCTAAAATTTGATTAATAAAAATCACCTCTTTTGAGGTGATATTATACTATAAACCATTTAAATATTCAATAGCATCATCTATATGTTTAACTTCCACTAATTCTATATCTAAATTATCTTCTAAAACTGTTTTTTTAGCCTCTTCATAATTCTCAGTTGGTACAAAAAATATATCTGCTTTTTCTTTAACCGCCGCTTTTATTTTATGACTAACACCGCCTATAACGCCAACATTACCAAATTCATCAATCGTACCAGTCCCTACTATTTTTAATCCTTTAGTTAAATCGTCTTCAGTCAATAAATCATATATAGATAAAGACATCATAAATCCTCCTGATGGTCCAGATTCTGATTTTTTAAAATTAATATTTACTTCTTTTGAAGGAACAACCTCTTTAGTTTCGCAAACCATAATACCAACTAATTTATTACCATCAATCATAACTTTATTAGCATATCTTTCATATATAGTGCCATCATTTATAACTTTAAATTTAATAGTATCAGATTTATTAATTTCCTTTAAAACTTCTTCTTTACTACTTACTTTAACACCATTAACTTCGATTATCTCGTCGCCTATTTTTAAATCAGTATCAGATTGTTCATAAATATATATTATATTTACTTTACGATTATTAACTTCATATTCTAAATTTGCTTTATCAAAGGCTACCATAATCGCATTTTGATTAGCCTCTTCTAATAATAAATGATTACGATAATCATTTTCTTCAATTGTTTCATTATCAGCAACAACATCTTCCTTTTTAACAATTTCCCAATCTTTATTAAATAAAGCATAAATAATAGTTGGAATATTAGCCTTAAATTCTGAAATATAGGCTAAATTTAGTGAACCATTAATTTTATATCCATCCTCTACTTCTAATCTTTCTGATACATCAATTAAACCTCCCGGAGCATCAATATAATATGGAAGTGGAAAGTGAAAAATAAATCCAGTAATTATTAATATTATTAAATAAACATAATTTTTCTTTATAAATTTTTTTGTATTATCATATATTTTATTAAGCATTTAATTCCTCCTTAAAGATGGTGATATTATTAAAATAACTAGTATATTAATAATGATATGTTTGATTTTTTGTGGTTATGAAATATTAAGTGAATCAGCCACTATAATGAATGCCGTATCATATTCATTTGATATTTGGATAAATAATGTATTTCCTTCATTATTTCCTTTTTTTGTTTTATCAGAAATTTTAATTAACTATGGTTTTATTGAATTAATAGGTGAATTATTTAAACCAATATTCGAAAGATTATTTAAAATAAATGGTAATGCAGCGTTTGTCTTTATTATGAGTTTATTATCAGGCTTCCCTAGCAACGCTAAATACACTAAAGAATTATATTTACAAAATAAACTTACAAGTCAAGAAGCCACTAAAATATTAATGTTTTCCCACTTTTCTAATCCTTTATTTATCTTAGGTACTATCTCAATAACATTTTTAAATGACCAAAAATTAGGATTAATTATTATGTTTTCACAATATATTTCAAATGTTATTATTGGCTTAATGTTTAGAAATTATTATCCTAGTAAAATAACAAAAGATAAATTTTCTATTAAAAAAGCTATTTTAAGTATGCATAACAAAAGAATTAATAATAATAAAAGATTTGGCAGTATTATTACTAATTCCCTTATTAATACAATCAATACCTTATTACTAATACTAGGTGTTATAACAACATTTTTAATAATAACAACTATAATTGATAATAACTTTAATTTATCTTTATTAAATAAATCTTTATTAAGTGGTTTTTTAGAAATGACACAAGGTTTAAAACACGTTAGTTTATTAAATATATCTAATAATTATAAAGCATTATTGATATGTATGATAATATCCTTTGGTGGATTATCAGTACATACACAAATATTAAGTATTATTAGTGATACCAAAATAGAATATAAGCCATTTTTACTAGCACGATTAATTCATGTTGTTATAGCAAGTATAATATATTATTTAATTTGCCAAATCAACTGAATTTAAATTATATTTATTTGAATTAAACTGATATATAATTTTAATATTAAATTCTTGATTTAATGTTTCACTAAATAATGGTACTTCAACTATTAATAAAGAATTGTTTTTGTCTTCAAAAGTACCAGACGAAGCAATATTAATACTTGGATTTTTTATATAACTTTGTTCTGGTAATTTTGTTTTATAGTTACCAAACATAACACTATTATCACCAATTTCTAATTTATCACTTGTACCATCTTGATAAATAAATTCGGCACATTTATTACCACAATCATTTATATTTGTAATTGTTTTTTTAAAATTTTTATTCATATCTCTACTAATTAAGGATTGAATGTTTACTAATTCAGTTTTAGTAACACTATTAGTATATAAGTTTTTTAGATTTATTATAATTTGAAATAGAAAAACAGCAATTACTAACGCTAAAGAAAATGATACAATTAATTCAACTACTGTAAAACCATTTTTATTTAATTCTTTTTTCATCGAAAGATCATTCCTCTCTATTAAAATCAGTCGTTTCACCTTGACATTTTCATGGCAAGGTGTGTATGACTTCGTTTGTACTTATTTTTTTCATACTTTTTTACAAGCATCATTTGAATATACTAATTCTTTTGCTTTTTCTATTATTGAATCACCTACTAACGCTATTTCCTCATTTCCAATAGTTAAAGTTGCATAAGTCTCATCATTAAATTCAACAATTATTCTATAGTTATTAGTATTTTTATAATTTAAGTAATTAATAAATTGTTTCATTTTTTCACTTAAACCATCCATATTAGTTTTTAAATCATCTAAATTGGCTTTAGTAAATATTACCTGTTTAACACCTAAATTATCCATTAATGTTTCACAGTAAATATATTCTGTAAAATACTCTGTCGAACAAGATGTGATATCAATATAATTTTTATCATTCAAACCAGTTATTAAATTATTTAATCCATCGTTATTAATAAATTCTTTAATATTATTAGTTAAATACAAATTGTTTACACTATTATAAGTAAAAGTTCTTGAATAACTTTTACTTAAATATGTAAACTGAGTATAAATAATAACTAAACTGGTCATAACAATTACAGAAACAGCAATTGTTTCGGCAAGCACAAATCCCTTTTTATTATTTTTTTTCATAACTTTCTCCTTTTATCTTGAATTTACCTTAAATATATTATATAATATTTTTAGAATAAAAACTAGTCCTAAAAATAGAAAAGGGGTTAAAAATATGATTAGACAATTTGATTTTGAAAAAATGCCAGTAGTTGAAGTAGTAAATGAAATAATGGTTGATGCTGCTAAAAGAGGGGCTTCAGATATCCATTTTGATCCATTAGATAATGAGATGCATATTAGAATTAGAATTGATGGTATACTACATAATTATGCTGTAGTTCCAAACTCAATAAAAAAGAATCTAATTACACGTATAAAAATAATATCTGGTATGAATATAACTGAATCTAGATTACCGCAAGATGGTGCGATTAAAGCAACTTTACAAGATGTAAATTTAGACCTTCGTGTTTCTTGTATTCCTACTAATAAAGGTGAAAAAATAGTTATTCGTATTTTGGATTATTCAATGAGTTTAGCTGGCGTTGAGAATTTAGGATTTAGTGATAGTAATTTTAAAAAGGTTTTACAAATGATTAGTGCTCCTAATGGAATTATATTAGTAACAGGTGCTACCGGTACTGGTAAATCAACAACTGTATATTCTATTTTACAAAGACTTAATACTGAATCTGCAAATGTTATTACAGTAGAAGATCCAGTCGAAATGAATATTGAAGGAGTAAATCAAATTCAAACTAATAGTGAAATAGGTTTAACCTTTGCAACAGCATTAAGATCTATATTACGTCAAGACCCTAACATTATAATGATAGGAGAAATTCGTGATACTGAGACTGCTAAAATTGCTGTTCGTGCTTCTATCACTGGACATTTAGTATTATCAACAATTCACACCAATAACTCATTAAATACTATTGAACGTTTACTAGATATGGATGTTGAAAGATATTTATTAGCCAGTTCGTTAGAAGGCATCATTTCGCAAGTATTAGCCCGTAAATTATGTCCAAATTGTAAAAAATTACGAAAAACTAATGAATATGAAAAAGAATTATTTAAAACTGTTTTAAATAAAGATGTTGAAGAAATTTATACAACTGAAGGATGCGAACAATGTGGTAATGGTTATTCAGGTCGTATTGCTATTCACGAAGTGTTGTTATTTAATCAAAAAATAAGAGATGCAATAAGTGAAGGAATGCGTAAAGATAAATTAAGAGAATTAGTTTATAAATCTTCTGATGTTAATACTTTATTAGAAGATGGCTTAGAAAAAGTTTTGATGGGATTAACAACAGTTGAAGAAGTATTAAAATTAATTGAATTAGAAGATGATGAAAAAGGATCTAAAGCCTATGGATTAAAGAGTGCTTTAAATAATACTGCCTTAGCAAGAGAAAATATTCCAAATAATAATCAATCAGTTACTCAAAATATAAATCAACAACATATTCCACAACCTGTAAATTCTAATACACCTATACAAACACAGCAAACAACACAACCTCAAACATTAAATGATTTAATAAATGAAGCAAATTAAGGATTAATCCTTAATTTTTTTTATAAAAAAAAGCAACTAAAGTTGCCATAACATTGATAAAACTAATATACCCAAAATAATTCGGTAAATCATAAATGCTTTGAAATCATTATTTCTAATATATTTTAATAAAAATGAAATACATAATAAACCAGTTATAAATGAAATTAATATACCTATTCCAAATATCATTAAATTCTCACTAATTATAGTTAATGTTTCTCCTTTTATTAATGTTAATAAAGTGGCTCCTGCTACAACTGGAACCGATAAATAAAATGAAAATTTCGCACTATCTTCTCTATCTAAACCTAATGCACGACTAGCCGTAATTGTTGTACCACTTCTAGAAAAACCAGGTATTAAAGCAAATACTTGTGCACATCCAACAATTAGTGCTTGATACCACTTCATTTCTTTAATATTAATTGTTATTTTAGATTTTTTATCAACCATATAAATTATAATTCCCATAACAATTAAAGCAATAGCTATTAACCATAATTGTTTTCTAAAAAATGTATCAAATACATCTTCAAATAATACTCCAACTATTCCAGCCGGAATAGTAGCGATTATTAAATACCAAAATAACCTACCATTTTTCGTTTTAGTTCCCTTAGTTAATCCATCTAACAAAATTTTAAATAAATCATTAAAAAAATAGATAATGATTGCAAGTAAAGTTCCAAAATGTAATGCTAAGTCAAATGAAAGTTCAATTTCAGAGCCAATATTAGTACCAATACCAAATATATCTCTAAAAATAATCAAATGAGCAGAAGAAGAAATCGGTAAAAATTCAGCAATACCTTGAATAATTCCTAAAATTATTATATCTATCATTATTAATCACCTTCTTAATTTTATCATATTTACTAAAATAAGTATATGTTTTAATCTAATATTTTATCTCTTTTACTATATATACAACCACAAAAATCTTGACGATATAAATTATATTCTTTTGATAATAAAATACTTTTTTTATATCCTTCTTTTTTCTTAAAATCACTTACTAAATATTTTACATTATATTTTTTTTCTAAATTAAGTCCAATTTCATTTAATTTATTACTATTTTTAAAAGGGCTTACCGTTAAAGTAGTTCCAAAATAATCATAATTATTAGCTAAAGATGCTGTTTTTTCTAATCTTAATTCATAACATTTAAAGCATCTATTCCCCCCTTCTTTACAATCTTCTAATCCTAATACAGTTTGATGAAATATATCATTATCGTAATCACAATCTAATACTTTTATATTAAATATATTACATAATCTAATTTGTTCTTCTTTCCTTTTGTTATATTCTTCAATCGGTTCAATATTAGGGTTATAATAAAGAATTGTTATATCAAAATAGTCTATTAAATAAGTTATTACATAACTACTACAAGGCGCACAACAACTATGTAGTAATAATTTCTTTTTACTATCTAAATTATTTATTATTTTTTCTAATTCTAATTGATAATTCATAAAACCACCTCCTACATTATATCACAAAAAAAGATGTTTAAAAATTAAACATCAACCATTCTGGTTTAAAAATCATTAAAATTCCGATTAATAACATAAGTATTCCACCAATTAAATGCGATAATTTATTATATTTAGTCGATATACCAGTTAATTTTAATGTTTTCATTGCAATAGCAAATATAACAATATCATCAATTAAAAAGAATAAAATATATAACAAAATATATAATAAATATTGCAAACTAGATAAATTATTAATAGCAAGTATTTGCGTAAATATTAAAGGTAAACCAGAAGAACAAGCAAGTTCTATTAAATTAACGGAAACTGCTAATCCCATAACACCTAAAATAGCTAAATAAAAAGTTTTTTTGTTATCAATTTGTTTAACGATTTTATGAATTCTTTTAGAAATTGATTTCCTTTGTTCTTTATCTACTACAGCACAACCGTTATCTTTTTTTCTTTCTTTATAATAGCTAGTTAAATTAATTGCTCCACCTAATAACGCAATCAAAGCAATTATTAATCTTACCCAGACAATTTCTGATAAAGTTATAGCTATTTGTAACCATGCTAACATAAATGCTAAATAGACTACTGCTGAAGTTATTAAAAATGTTATGCCAATAATCCACATTTTTTTACGATCTTTCATTGTTACAATAATCGATAATAAGAATAGTAATACCCACATTGCACAAGGATTAAATCCATCAATAAAGCCAATTATAATAGATACTAATGGTAAAGATACATCCTCTGGATTAACATCTCCTAAAATAGGAAGATTATATTGTCCTAGAGGTGGTATTATTTCATATTCAACATCTAAATCATTTTGAATAACATCAACTATATCAACAAATTCATAAGTATAAAATTCATAAGCCGCTTTTATTTGATTTTTAACTGTTTCATTAAAACCAGTGATCCCCGTTGTTCCAATAACAGTATATGGAACTGTTTTATCATTATTATTTAAGGCTTTTCTTACATCACTTAATAACTCATCATTTTCTTTATTTCTTGTAGTTTCATAGTAAATTATATTAATATCTGCTTCTTTTTTATATTCTTCAAAAAATTTTATTTCTTCTTCACAAGTACTACATAGTTCTGAATAAAATAAATGAATATCTAAAGCATTAACTTTAGGAATAAATAATAATAATAAAATTAAAAATATTATTTTTTTCATTCAAAACACCTCAATTTATTTTCGATTTCAGCAACAGTTTTTTCGCCAACTAATCTTGTAACTTCTTTATCGCCATCTAATAAAATAAATACAGGTAAAACTTCACCAACATTATATTTAGCAATCATTTCTTCATCTAAGTCAAAATCATACTCTATATGCTCAAAATTAGGGAATTTTTTTTCTATTTCTTGCATTCTAGGTCGCATAATTAAACAAGCAGGACACCAAACGGCACTTATTCTTATTAATTTAATAACCAAACACCCCTTCTAAACTATCATCATTAGTTATAAAATCTTCGACTAAAACTTCAGTATATTCTTCCTTAGTATTTCTTAAAACTATTTTTTTAATTCCTGCATTAATTATAAATCTTTTACAAAACATACAAGGCATAGCATTTTCAACATATTTATTTTTTCCAACTTCTTTACCAACTAAATAGAGTGTTGAATCAATAATATCTTTTCTAGCAGCACTTATAATCGCATTTTGTTCGGCATGGACACTACGACACATTTCGTATCTTTCACCACGAGGAATATTTAATTTTTCTCTCATACAGTAACCTAAATCATCACAATTTTTTCTTCCTCTTGGTGCCCCATTATAACCAGTTGCAATAATTTCATCATTTTTAACAATAACAGCACCAAAGGCTCTTCTTGCACAAGTTGATCTTTCTAATACTGATTCGGCAATATCTAAATAATAATTATTTTTATCTACTCTCATATTAACTCCTTATAACAAACATCAAATTTTTCTAAAAAATAATCTATTTCACTTTCTTTGGTTAAATGTGACAGACTAATTCTAATACTTGATTTAGCCCTTTTTTCATCTTTAGTTAAAGCATAAACAGATTTAGACATAGTACCTGTTGAACAAGCAGTTTGGGTTGAAATATATATATCATATTTTTCCAAAGCATGTAACATCGTCTCTGGTTTAATACCAATTACACTTACATTTAAAACATGAGGTATCGAATATTCATTACTATTTATAAATACATTATCATATTTTGATAAACCTTCTTTTATCTTTTTATTTAATTTAGTTACATATTCATAATGTTTATCTAAATCTATTAATACTAAACGCATCGTTTTAGCAAATGATGCAATTAAGGCTGGGGCTGGGGTGCCACTTCGATAAACAGTCGTACTTTTACCACCATGAATTAGTGGTTCTAAAGATATATTATCTTTTTTATATAACATACCAATACCTTTTATTCCATATATTTTATGAGCAGCAAAACTAGCTAAATCAACATTAGTTAAATCTATTTTAATTTTACCTAATGCTTGTGTCATATCAACATGAAAAAAACACTTATTATAATCATTTAATAGTTTTCCTATTTCTTCAATTGGTTGCTTAATTCCTATTTCACTATTAATATAACCAATACTTACTAAAATAGTTTCATCAGTTAACAATTCTTTTAAATTATCTAAATCGACAATTCCTTTTTCATTAGTTTTAACAAAATCAATTTTAAATCCTTGTTTTTGTAAAAAGGTTAAAGGACCATATATTGAAGAATGTTCAAACTCTGTTGTAATAATATGTTTTCCCCTATTTTGATACTTTAAAGCAATTCCTTTAATTACCATATTATTAGTTTCTGATGAACCACTTGTATATATTATTTCACTTTCTTTTATATTTAATAAATTACTAATTTGTTTTGTAGATGCTTTAATAATTTCATTAGCCTCTACACCTAATCTATGTAAAGAATTAGGATTACCAATATATTTTCTGCTAACTTCAACAAATGTATTTAATACTTCTTCGTTTACAGGTGTTGTAGCAGAATAATCTAAATATGTCATAACACACCTTCTTTTTACTACATTTATAATTTTATCAAAAAATGAGAAAAATGTAAATTATTTTCTCATTAAAAATTATCATCCATTAAAAAATCAAAAATATTAATTTGTTTAATATTATCAGTAGAAAAATCATCTTTCGTCAAAGTAATAATATATTTTTCTTCTTTAAAATCTAACTCATCAAAAGCCATAAATTCTCTTTTTCTTGTCTCTTCGTTTGATAAATCATAACATACTTGAATATACTTGAATTTACCATTTTTTGAAGCAATAAAATCAATTTCTCCTTTTTTAGTTTTACCGATATAAACTTTATAATCTTTACTAATAAGATCGTTATATACAATATTTTCAAGTGCTACTGAATAATTAATTTCTTCATTATTCGTTTTAATTTGTTTAATTCCTAAATCATTAGCATAATATTTATTTAATGTTTTTAAAATATTTTTACCATGAATGTCATATCTATATACTTTATTCATTATGAAAGTAGTAGACAAAGCTTCTAAATAATTATATAAAGTATCATTAGCAATTTCATGATATTCTTTTTTTAAATATTCAATAACATTA
Organism: uncultured Bacilli bacterium; assembly: GCA_944332725.1. Taxonomy (GTDB): domain Bacteria; phylum Bacillota_I; class Bacilli_A; order RF39; family UBA660; genus Faecisoma. Next base: position 13,495 of record CALVKO010000012.1, on the reverse strand, counting down.
TCACGAGAAAATTCTCTAGTTTCAGTATCCAATATATATTGAAGAACCTTATTAAAAGATGCTATATCTTTAACTCCTAATCTTTCAACAACATCTTTAAGAATTATTGAATCATAAACACTAGATAAATAACTAACCTTATCATCATCTTTATCAAAAACAAATCTTTGAGGCAAACTTCCCCATTTAAATATATCAAATAACAATTTCTCATAATCTTGTTTTTTAGTATTAGTTAATAAAACTGCTTCTTTAAATGAAAGAGGATTTATTCTAAAACTAACATATCTACCAGATAAATCAGTAGATAATTCTAAAAGAGTCATTCTACTATTAGAGCCTGTTATAAAAATGCTATAATCATTAGTTATTCTAAGTGAATTAATACCTTTTTCAAAATCTTCAACTTTTTGAATTTCATCTAAAAAAACATAATATTTGTTTTTGTTTACCTTTAAAGATTCAATATAATTATATAAATCCTTAGCATTTTTTATAAAATCAAATTTCAAAGATTCAAAATTAATATATATTATATTTTCTATAGGTATACCACTTTGTTTTATTTCTTCCATTATTTGATTCAAAATAACTGATTTTCCACTTCTTCTCATTCCATAAATTATTTTAATTAAAGATTCAGTATGATAAAATCCTCTTATTTTTGCTAAATATTTTTCTCTTATAAGCACTAAAAATCACCTCACAAACATTATACTATTATATTTAATTTTTGTAAAGTTATTCCAGTACACTGGAATAACTTTTAAATATGCATTCTTCTTTTTAATTCTTCTTTTACATCTTTAAACTTAAAAGTTAGTAAACTAACAAAACAAATTAAATTAAGTAAAATTGAAATAATAGAAGGAATTCGATTAGGTATACCAATAATTATAAATATAAATGGAATTACACCGATTAAAGCAATACAAATAAAGTAAAATATTTCTTCTTCTAAATAATCTTTTAAAATAATCGATAAAATTGCTAAATTAATACTACAAATAATGCATAAAATAGGAATCACATAAGTAATTGACCAATAATGAAAACCAGTAAAATAATCCCATATAACTGATAAAACACTTAAAATTACAAGTTGCCACAATATCGATTTAAATAAACTATCTTTATTATTAAAAGCAGTTTTTAAAATTATAAATAAACAAACAAATCCTAAAACAACAAAAATACTAAAATGATATTTATTAATCATTAAATCAATTGTAATACATATTAAAGAAATTATAAAACTAATAAATAACAAAATTTTAAAAAATGTCGAATATTTCTTATAGATATTAGGAATAAATGGAAATACATTATCTTCTTTTTTTCCTATCAATTTATTTTGACATAATGGGCAAATATCCAAATCCGTTTTAAATTTTAAATTACATTTTTTACAAATTCTCATAATTCACCTTCTATTTTATTAGTAGTTATTATAACATCGATTCCTAATTCACTTAATTTACGATAAAAAGATTTAATAATATCAGTACTAACAAAAATAGAAGTAAATGATATATTTAATTTATCTAAATAAGAACACATCGATATCTGCATTTTATCAGTACTTACATAAACCTCAAAACTATCAATATAATCTTTAATATTATCATCTACTTTAATAACTCCTAAGTTAGTTACCGAACTAGTTATTTTATTAAAATAAACAATTATTTTTAAAACAATATTTTTAATAAATAAAGGAATTAATCTAATTAAAAAATTATGTTCAAATGAAACAAATTTATTCATTGTTTTAAATAAATTTTCTTTTTTTAATTCATTTTTTAAATATTTATCAACATACTTTATTATATCTTCTAAATTATTATTACCATTATATTTTAATTTCAAAACACTAAAAAAATTTCTAGCAGTTTGCGATTTAAAATATTTTCTTAAATTAACTGGAATACCAATATATATATACTTATTTCCATCTTTTAAAGACATATTTTCTTTAATTGATAATATATAAACACTAACAATTAAACTAGTTATAGTAGTATTATACTTATGAGATAAACTAATTAAATCATTAGTATTCATACAACCATTTATAACCTTCATTTTACTTAATTTTTCGCCTTTAATCTTATAAACATTATTTACATCATTTATTTTATTTAATTGAAATTTATAATATTTATTAAAACTATCACTACTTTTTTCATTAATCGAAGCATCATAATCAAAATTAAAATCTTTAATATCATGTTTTCTACTAATATAAATATAAATAATAGTTTTTAAAAATTCTAAGGCTCCTGTACCATCAGTTAAAGCATGATAAACTTCCAAATTAATTCTATTTTTATAGTAATTTACCCGAAATAATAATTTTTTCTTTTTTTTACCATAAATAGGACTACATATATCTTTTTTTTCTTCTTTGACAATTGGATTAAAATTAATTGTTTCTAAATAATGCCAAAAAAATCCTTGTTTTAAAATAGATTTAAAATTAGGAAAATATATAAGTGCTTCATTAACCGATTCTTGTAAGATAACATTATCTATTTCTTCTTTTAAAACACAAGTAAATCTAAATACTTTAGGATCTTTTTTATTACTTACTGGAGGAAATATTTTAGCAGCATTATCTAATCTAAACCATCGTTTCAATATTATCACTTCCTAAAAATTCGTTTATATAATTATAACATTCATTTATTTCTTTTTTGTTAATAGGTAAAGTAAAAAATCCATGAATATTATCAATTCGATGTAATGTTACTTGATTATTATATTTTAATAATTTCTTACCATACTCTTCCCCTTCATCTCGTAATGGATCTAAATTAGCGGTTATTATCAAAGTTTTAGGTTGATTATATAAACTATCAGCATTTAAAGGAGATACATATTTACTAGTTAAATATTTTTTATCTTTAACATATAAATCTAAATATTGATTTATTCTTTCATTAGTTAAAATGTAATCATTACCATTTTCTTTAATTGATTTGTAACTACTATTTTCATCATGAATATGATAAGTTATTGGATATAATAAAATTTGTCTATCTACTTTAAATTCCTTTTTTTCACTTGCAATAATCGATATAACACTTGCAATATTACCTCCAGCACTATCACCCATTAATACAATATTATCTACAAAACTATCTTTACTATAAAAATATTTAGTGACTTCATAACATTCTTTTAAACCAATAGGAAAAGGATATTCAGGGGCTAAAGAGTAATCTATTGCAATAACTAAAGAATTAGTGTTAGAGGCTAAATCATTACAAGTCCTACTATAAGTTTGAATATTACCAGATACAAATCCCCCACCGTGAAAATATAAAATTGTTTGATTGATAATTTTAGGAATAAATAATCTTACTTTTATATTTTTATTTTCTATTAATATATAAGTATCAATATATTTAATATTTTTATCTTTTAAAATTATACTTTTAAGTTTTCTTTCTTTTTTATAATCAATATTTAATTTAGATAATTTATTAATAATTTTTTTAGTAATTTTCTTCATATTCTCACCAATATAATTATATCAAAAAAAAGATGAATATTCATCTTAAAAATCTATTTCACTTATAAATTCTTTATCAAATAAAACTAATTTATAAGCGTGTAAACATAATCTTTTATATTTACTATTCCCATATTTTTTATCTCCTAAAATAGGATGACCAATATTACTTAATTGCACTCTTATTTGATTCTTTTTACCTGTTTTTATATTAATATCTAACAAAGAATTATTATTTATTTCTTTTATTTTTTTGTAAATAGTAATAGCTAAATCACCATTATTTGCCACATAAACATAATGATTTTTATTTTCTTTTAAATAATTTTTTAATATATCACTATCTTTAGTAATTCCAATTACGATAGCCTTATATCTTCTTTCAACTTTATTCCAATTATTTTGTAAATAATTTTTAGTTTTAATATTTTTAGCAAACACCACTAAACCTGATGTATCCTTATCTAATCTGTGAACAATAAAAATTTTATTCTTTTTATTATTCTTTTTAACATAATCACTTACTAAATTATATAAAGATATTTCTTTTCCATTTGATATAGTTAATAAATTATAAGATTTATCGACTACTATAATATCATTATCTTCATAAATAATTTTAATATCTTTTGATTTATTATATTTGTTAATAGTTATAACTTCATTACCATTTAAAATATAATCATATTTCGTAATCACTTTACCATCAACTAAAACACTACCATTTTTTAATAAAGTTTTATAATTTTTATATTTTTTTAAATAATCAATTAATCTTTCCATTATAATATTTCCTCTAAATATGGTACATCAACTAATTGTCTTTTCAACTGTTTAACAAATGGTTTTTGACTTTCAAATTGTTTTTCTTCTAAAGTTTTATCAATATCATATTCCGATAGTGATAAAATATTTTTTTTATCAAATATCACATATAAAAATATCAAAAATAAACTTAAATTATCAAATTTTTCATTTACTGCAATTTTTCTTGGATTAATTCCTAAACTTTTTAAATAATTAAAGGTTAATAAAGGAATACCATCATTTGGAAAATCCAATATTTTACAACTATCTATATCACAAAAATAAACTTCATCTATCGATTTTATTAATATATTTGAAATATTAATATCCCCTAAAATTATACCGTGATTGTGGTAATACTTTAATAATTGTGATAATTTCTTAAATAAACTAATTAATTCTAAACTAGTAAATTTAAAATTAGTTATAAAATCTCCAGCAACATAATCCATTGTATATCCAATAAGTTTATCATCAGCTATTTTTTGCTTAGGAAGTATTAAACCATCCATAATAATTGTCGATAAAATATCCAATTTAATTTCTTTTAAATCTAAATCGACATCTTTCCTTTTATATATTTTATAAACGGTTTGATAATCAGAAAAAATATCTGCTTCTTTACTTGAAATACTTATTAAACTTAATTTTTTAAAATCAATACTATCAATATTTATTGTTTGCGTAATTATTCCCCTATTCCATATTTTTCTATATATTCTTGATAACTTATTTGTTTATCTTTGTATGTTCCATCATTTTTAATTTCAATTAATCTATTACTTACTGTTTCAATTAATTCCTGATCAAAACTAGAAAATATAATAACTCCCATAAATCTTTTTAAACCTTCATTTAAAGACGTAATTGATTCAATATCTAAATGATTAGTTGGTTCATTAAATAATAATACATTAGATCTTTCTAACATCATTTTACTAAACATACATCTAACCTTTTCGCCACCAGATAAAACATTAACTTTTTTTAAAACTTCTTCACCAGAAAATAACATTCTACCTAAAAATCCTCTTATATAACTATCATCTTTATTATCACTATATTGTTTTAACCAATCAACCATATTTAAATCATTAAAATATTCATCGTGATTCTTTTTAAAATAACTTATTTTAACATTACCACCTATTTTAATAGTTCCACTATCAGGTTTTATATTCCCACTTATAATATCTAATAAAATTGTTTTAGCAATTTCATTAGTTCCTATTAACGCTATTTTATCATCAGGTCTAATCGTTAAATTAAAATTTTTAATAATATCTTTATAATTAATATTTTCTAAAGTAATAACTTCTTTACCTACATTTTTATCAAAATCAAAATTAATATAAGGATACTTTCTACTAGATGGTTTAATTTCATCTAATACTATTTTTTCTAATGATTTTTTTCTCGAAGTAGCTTGCTTTGATTTAGAAGCATTAGCCGAAAATCTTCTAATAAAATCTTCTAATTCTTTTATCTTTTCTTCTTTCTTCTTATTAGATTCTTTCATTTGTTTTTGAATCAACTGACTAGATTGATACCAAAAATCATAATTACCTACAAATAAAGTAATTTTATTATAATCAATATCTAACATATGTGTACATACTTTATTTAAAAAATGTCTATCATGCGATACAACTAAAACCGTATTTTTAAAATTAATTAAAAATTCTTCTAACCACATAATACTTTTAGTATCTAATCCATTAGTAGGCTCATCTAATAATAAGATATCAGGTTCACCAAATAAAGCACTTGCTAATAATATTTTTACTTTTTCACTATCCTTTAATTCTTTCATTAATAAATTATGTTTACTATTATCAATACCTAAATTATTTAATAATATAGCCGCATCACTTTCTGCTTGCCATCCATTTAAACTAGCAAACTCTTCTTCTAAAATACCTGCTCTCATTCCATCTTCATTAGTGAAATCCTCTTTCATATATAATTCTTCTTTTTCTTTCATTATTTGATATAATTTACTATTACCCATAATAACTACATCAATAACTGTCATATCATCAAATTCATTATGATTTTGTTTTAAAACAGATATTCTTTCACCTTTACCAATTATTACTTCACCAGTAGTAGATTCAATACTTCCAGATAATATTTTTAAAAATGTTGATTTACCTGCTCCATTAGCACCTATGATACCATAACAATTATCACCATTAAATTCTAAATTAACATTTTCAAATAAAGTTCTTGTATTAAATCTTAAACTTAAATTATTAACTTTTAACATAAAATCACCAACTCAAATAGTTTATCATATAAATTAAAAAAAATCTAGTATTTAAACTAGATTTAAAGCCATACCTCGCCCATTTCATCGGCAAGGTGTATATTGCTTCGTTTGTACTTATTTTTTTCATATCTTCTTTTTAAATCTGGTACGGATTCGACCAAGTACCATTACCTCCGGTAATGGTGACATCAGAGTTGACAACTATAACTGCACGAAGGCCAATCGTATAGGAAACGGAATAGTCGAAGGAGTTACCATTCCCACCCACGCGCCAAGCGTAAGAACTACTTGTATATGGTGTCATTGTCCAATACCAATTTGCATTATTATAACTACTTGTATCTTGATATCCATTAGTCAATATACTACTACTTTGACTTGATAACATTTCTCCCACTCTTATTAATCCTACTGTTGCTTGTATACTTCTTGTTGAATTTTCTTCATTTAGTGATATTTTATAATCATACCCAAAACCAAAATTATTTTGATACCAAGTATAGTTACTTACTAATTTTGCTTTTTCTGTTTCACTATTATTTGTTAGCCAATTTAATACATCAACATTTAATTTTTGGCCAATTCCTGTTGTTGTTGAAAATGTATTATTGGAACCATATGACATAGAATATATTGTTCCAGATGGCTCCTCATAGTATCCATCTAGTATTAATTTTGTATTACCATTACTATCTTTATCTACTACGCGATATTTTCTTCCTGCAAACATTACATATTCGCCACTTGTTGCTTTTTCGTTTAATTTTCCTGTTATCTCCACATTTTTATCTTCGTTTAAAATATATGGTCCTGCTTGAATACTCCAAGTTCCACCTAGAGTACCATTACCTCCGGTAATGGTGACCCCAGAGTTGACATTTATAACTGCACGAAGGCCACTCTCATTGGAAACGGAATCGGAGTTACCAGCCTCATCCACGGCCCAAGCGCGAGAACTATTATAAGGCGTCATTGTCCGTTGCCTTTGTCCTATATTTAAATATGAATTTTTACCACCAGCAAGATTATATTCATCTAGTGTTATTAAACCAACTTTGGCAGTTTCTGTTGATAAATTATTTGAACAAGTTGTTCTTGCACTTGAATTACTAGTGGTTGTTTCACTACACCAAGTTTCTTCTTTTATGATATTATTTCCTTTTAATCTTGAATAAAAATAATTATTTAACCAATCTTTAGCATAACTATCATCCCAATTTTGAGCAGTATTGCTTGCTCCCCAAGGGATTGCGGTTACATTTTCATCGGTTATTAATCTTACTGTTCCATCCGCATTTATTCCCATTATTCGCCATAAGAATCCAGAATACCATAATGAATTATTAGTTGGATTTCCTTTTATATAGCATCCGCCCATATATTGGTATGTTGTTCCATCTGTTTTACAAGTATCATTTGAATACACTAATTCTTTTGCTTTTTCAATTATTGGTGTTCCATCTAATGTTATTTCACCGCCATTACCAGTAAATATATTTAAAAATTCTTGATCATTACAATCATAATGTTTACTTCCAGCATAACAATACTTTTTTTCACTATTATTTACAGTACATTTATATAAAATTGTTTGATAATTTTCATTATATAATACACTGTCACATTTAACTTCGCCACCACTAGTTTCAACATTATTTAAAAATGTTTCATCAATAACTGGTGTTCCACCACCTAATGATTCATTAAAATAATTTTGTCTTACGGCTTCAGCATATCCTTCAACACTTCTTAAATTCGCACTTTCTTTTGAATCATCTATTACATTCATTATTATTGGTGTTGCGATTAAAGCAACTATCGCTAAAACAATAATAACAGCCAATAATTCAATCAAAGTAAAACCTTTTTTCATTTAAATCACTCCTCTACTATATAAATTATAACTTATTTTTTAATTTTAAACAATATTTTTTTAAATAATTTGTAAAGTTCAACTATTATTAATGGTATTAATGATAGTAATATTATAATAGTCCATTCAAAACTATTAGGTTGTTGTAGTGATAAAAATAAAGCAATTGGCTTAATATATACTAATAATAACAATATAATAATTGAAATAAACATTGATAAATATAAATACCAGTTACGAGCATGTTTTTTAGAAAAGAAGGAAATATCTGGTGAGTGTTGGTTCAAAGAATGAATTATTTGTGATAAAGATAATGTTATAAATGCCATCGTAACTCCTTCATTAGGACTATCTAAATAACCAATATAGTAAGCAATTAAAGTAATAATAGATATTATAATACCATGAAATATTACTCTAAATATTAATCCTTTTTCAAATAAAGTACCTTCTTTTATTGGTTTTTTAGTCATAATATCACTAGATGCGGGATCTACTCCTAAGCCTAAGGCCGGTATCGTATCTGTAACTAAATTAATTATTAATATATGGACCGCTAAAATAGGTGTCCCAATATTGGCCAACATAGCAATAAATATAACTAATACTTCAGATATATTACCGGCTAATAAATATTGAATAACTTTTTGAATATTAGAATAAATTCTTCTACCTTCTTTAATAGCAGATTCAATAGTAGCAAAGTTATCATCTAATAAAATCATATCAGATGATTCACGGGCAACATCTGTACCATTTTTACCCATGGCAATACCTATAGAAGCTGCTTTTAAAGCAGGAGCATCATTTACACCATCTCCTGTCATTGCTACGATATTATTATTTCTTTTAATTGAATTAACTATTCTTAGTTTATCATTAGGTGAAATACGAGCAAAAACAGAAGTTTTAAGAACAACTTTATCTAGTTCTTCATCAGACATTTTTTCTAAATCAGAGCCACTTATAGCTAAATCTCCTTCTTGATAAATATCTAATTGTTTAGTAATTGCTAAGGCGGTTTCAACATGATCTCCTGTTATCATAATGACTTTAATACCGGCTTTATGACAAGTTTCAATTGCTTTTTTAACTTCTACACGTGGTGGATCTATCATACATACGACACCGATAAAAATTAAATCACTTTCTAAATCTTCATCTAAATTAGAAACTTTTTTATAAGCAAAAGATAATACTCTCATTGCTCTTTTAGATGCAGATTCACACAATTCATATATTTTATCTATTTCTTCATAGGTTATATTTTTAACTTTACTGCCAACTAATATTTTATTACATAAAGGCAAAACTGTATCAATAGCCCCTTTAGTATAAGCAGTAGCACCATCTATTTTATTTACTGTCGTCATTCTTTTTCTAACTGAATCAAAAGGTAATTCAATTAATCTTTCAAATGATACTAAACAATCATTTTTTTGAGCAAATTCTAATAAAGCTATTTCGGTTGGATCTCCTATATCTAAAGTAGCATTATTACATAGTGAACAAGCATATAATAATTCTTTATTATCAATTTTACCGATATTTACTTTATTATCCATAAAATCATCATATAGAGCAAATTCTTTAACAGTCATTTTATTTTGAGTTAAAGTACCCGTTTTATCTGAACATATAACAGTTGTACTACCTAAAGTTTCAACTGCTGGTAATTTCCTTATTAAAGCATTTTTTTTAACCATTCTTTGGACACCTAAAGCCATAACTATTGTAGCAGTTGCTGGTAATCCTTCTGGTATTACAGAAATTGCTAAGGAAATAGAAATCATTAAAATTGTTACTAAATCTTTACCATATAATAATCCTATTACAAAAACAAATATACTTATAATAATTCCTACTAAACTTAATATTTTACCTATTTTATTTAATTTTTGTTTTAATGGAGTGTCTAATTCATCAGTATTTTCTAACATATTTGCAATTTTACCCACTTCGGTATTCATACCTGTTGCGACAACAATACCTTTACCTGTTCCATAAGTTACAATAGTAGATGAATAAGCCATATTAACTCGATCACCTAATAAAGTATTTTCATCTAAAACTTTATCTTCATCTTTATAAACTGGAACAGATTCTCCAGTTAAACTTGCTTCAGCAATTTGCAATCTTGACGTTTCTAGTAATCTTAAATCTGCTGGAACTATATCGCCATCTTCAATTAAAACAATATCATCAACAACTAATTCTCTAGCAGGTATTATTTTTTTAACACCATCTCTTATTACTTTTACATTAGGAGCACTCATCGTTTTAAGTGCGGCAATAGCGTTTTCTGCTTTCACCTCTTGAACAATACTTATAACAGCATTTATAATAACAATTACAAATATAACTATAGTTTCCGCTGTTTCCCCTAAAATAAATGATACAATTGCTGCAATAATTAAAATAACAATCATCGCATCAGTAAATTGTTCTAAAATCATTTTTAAAATTGATTTTTTCTTTTTTTGAGATAATTCATTATATCCAAATGTTTTTAATTTTTTTGATGCTTCTTCATTTGTTAAACCTTTTTTATTGAAATAATTTTTATCTTTTGTATACATATTCTCACCTATATTTAACATTATACCATTTTTATCATAAAATAAAAATATATTTAATTAACAAAATGTGCTATAATTATTTTATAAGGAGAAATTTTAATGAAAATAATTAAAGATAATAAAGTATATGTCCAATATTGTGACATTGCTCACTTGATGGAAGCGTTAGCCGGATTAAAAATATCTTGCCCAAATTCTATTATAGAAAAATGTTTTTCCAATGGATTTATATGCATTCAAGATAATAGATTTGATTTTATAGAATTTGAAGGATTAGAAGCAGTTGAATTTTTTAGAAATTTAGATTATATAATTGATTATGAAAAAGTTAAAGATTTAAGCGAAGATGAACTTACTCAACTAGGAAGTGATATCAATAAAACAATTAATAAAATTGTTGAAGAATATAATAGTATGAGTGAAAAAGATAAAAATAATAACTACGAAAGAGCCATAACTGAATGTAATTTACTTAAATATAAAATGTTTTCAGTTAGAGATTTTTTATGGTTTAAACAAAAACATATTGAAATGAAATTACCTACCCAAGAAACAAGTGAAATGCCAAAACAAAATAAAATAAAAATTTTAATCAAAAATTTATTTAGAAAAAAATAAATATAATAATTATTAAAAAATACTTCAATTTATTTTTGGAAGTATTTTTTTTATCATAAAATTCAAAGTTATTTTCAATATAATAATTAAAATGTTATAAAACTACTACAAAAGATATGCAAATTGATTATGCTACTTTTTTCAAAAGAAAAAGTAGTTTTTATTATATTTAAATATAATAAAATTTAATATTATTAATGTTTCATTTATCTTTAATTAAAATTTTTCCTTTTCCTTTATATTTTGCCAATTGCTCATCCAAATATTTACTAATAAAATAAGAATTAAAATCCATTTCAAATAATTTATCTTCATTTTTGTCATATATGATTCTAGGAATAATCTGCAAATTCCATCCTCTTTTCAAATATTCAGAAAACTCTATTATCCCATATAAAGAACTAGTTGTTATAGTATTATCTATCGAAGATTCAATTTTGTGAAAACCAGAAAATCTTACTAATACATCTCTTAAGTCATTCATAGTTAAATGATTTAATTGTGTAATTATTTCATTTTTATGCAAAGATTCATTTATTTTTATAAATGATGAAAATAATGATGTTTCCGCCGCTAAATGACCTATAATTAATGTAATAAGATTTTTTTGATAACTTCTTTCAATTTGAGGCCATTCAATTTCAGATGTTGACATTTTTTTATATTCTTCCTTATCCATTTCTAAAATATTTTTATAGCGCATAAGTTCTTGCTCTATTTCAGGAGTAAAAACTGTAGGAAGTTTATACATTAAATTTGAATAAGTTTGAAATTCATCATAAGTAATATAACCTCGTTTTAATATATCATTAATATGTTGATAATAATTTATACTAGGTATATTTTTATTGTGCTTTAATGAATCACAAATATCATAATAAGAATAATTCAAATTACCTCGTTTATGACCAAGACCACTATTATATAAGTATCCGTTAGATGTTATATACCAAGAATTAGGCCAAGTAACTATTACAGCATCACTTTTAGAAGGAAGTTTTATTACTGTTTTCATTTCCATTTCATCAGATAAAGTTTTAATTTCTTGTTGAGTTTTTAATAAAAAATCTTTATAATTAGGATAAAAAATAACTAAATAATTAATAATATAATATAAGTTTTTTAAAATAAACTTTAAATCATTAAACGTTAAATTTATTTTTTCTTTTAAAATATGGTGTGATTTAAAATAAATTTCTTCTCGATATTGAAAAAATTCTATAATCCCTAATTGATCTTCAAATGGTAATAAATCATTTTCTTTAATAATTAAACTTTCATTAAGAGCCATTATTAATTCATCTATTATAATTATTTTTGAAACAATTTTATTTAATCTTTTTAAAAAATCTTCAGTAAAAGTACTATTACTTATATGTAAATCTTGATTTTTATTAAAAGATTCCCTAATTAAATAAGTTTTAAAATCCTTTAATTTTTCCAATTCTACAAAATATTTATACATTTAATCACAACCTTTAATTTTTTTTGTAATTATTATACTACAAATTAATGATATTTAAAAAATAATTACTTAATTAACTATTAAACTATAATTTTTTTATAAACAAAATTTTTAAAATTATGCATATAAAAACTCGAAACATAAAAGTTCGAGTAACTATCTATCTGGTGCGAGTGGTTAAGTTATTTCAAACTTTTACTCACAAATTAGAAATTTTATAGTTTTATATCAATTTCTAATAATATTTTACCAAAGAATAGAAAAAGTAGCAATAACTTCCATGCTACTTCAGTAAAATAGAATAAATTTTCTTCGCAATGATTTCTTGTTATAATTATTATAAGGTAGTGTGATATAAATGAGA
>CALVKO010000011.1 GCA_944332725.1 uncultured Bacilli bacterium | reverse complement strand
TTTGGTTTTTATTTATGTAACATTTTCACTAATTATTAGTTATTAAAAAATGTAACATTTTTACTAATTATTCATATTTATGTACGAAATAGCCATAAATCTGCTTGAAATATAATTTATCTGTTTAAAATATTATATCAAATGTGAAAACATTGTCAATTTTTATTTATTTCTAGACTTTAATTATTTTATATAGTATAATTTTAATTAAGGTGATGATATTTGAAAAAAGAAGAAATAAAAAAAATTATTATTATTGTAATTGCAGTAATTATTATAGTTTCAATTATATTGTTAGTTAAAGGTTGCGATAGTACCAAAAGTGATTTAAAGAAAAAAAGTTATTCAAAAGATGAAATTAATACTATAATTGAAAAGTTAAGTGAAAATGATATTACCAAAATATTAAATATGGATTATAACAAAAATTTAGTTAGCATTATTAATGAACAATATTATATTCCTGATAACTTAGAAAGATATTTAACTTATTCTAATAAAAATGAAAATATTAAAGATGTAATAAGTATCGTAAATGTTGGTGCAGATAGTGATTGGTATACTAACACTAAAGAAGCAAATGTCGATGAAGGTATTAAAATGTTAGTCAATAAATTTCATTATTTAAAAAATGATTATTTACCAGATGATATCGTTCCTATAAGTAATTGGTATGCTTATAATGGGCATTCAATTAAAAAAGAAGTATACGACAAATACGTAAGCATGTGGAAAGCTGCTAATGAGCAAGGTTTAAGATTATTAGTAAATTCATCATATAGAACTTTTGAAGACCAACAAAAAGAATATGATATGTCTAATGACGATTATGCATCTAGACCTGGTTTTTCAGAACATCAAACAGGATTAGCCTTAGATATAGTTACTGATAATATTATTGGAAATGAATTTGAAAACACCGATGAATTTAAATGGTTACAAGAAAATGCTCATTTATATGGCTTTATCTTAAGATATCCTAAAGATAAAGAATATATAACAGGATATAATTATGAATCATGGCATTATCGTTATGTAGGAAAAGAATTAGCCACTAAAGTAAAAGAAAGTGGATTAACATATGATGAATATTACGCATATTATTGTGAATACAAAAAAGCTTGTTAAGATAGGTTATTCTATCTTTTTTATTTTTAATACATTTTATTATTTTTTATTTTATTTAACAAAATTAACAATTTATTTTTTAATTGTTCTTCTAAAATTTCTTTGTTGCTTTTTGTTAACATTCCGTTAAAACATAATTCACAAAATTTATCATTATAAATACCAGAAACTATTTCTGTTAATTTCCAATCATATTTTTCAATAAAAGCACCAAACATTTCCAATTTATAATCTGCTATTGTTATAAATGGTTTTGTAGTACCTAGCCAATTTATTGATTCTTCTATTAATTTTTTACCTATACCTATTCCTCTATATTCTTTGGAAACAAATAAAGTACAAATTTTTTGTTCGTCTAAATCTTTTTTTAGACAAGCCATTGCGATTATATCTTTTTCATTTTTTGGATTTCTTACAAACAATATATTTCTTTCATTACTATTTAAAGTTTCAGGTAATTGTTTAGTAAAAAACCACTTTTTATATTTAGGATATTCAGCACAAAGAGAATCAGTTATAACATAAATTTTTTTAGAAAGATCAATAAGTTCTAACTTTGAAATATTGTCAACATAATTCTTTAAACTTTCAATTGTCATGTTCAATTCATCTCCTAAAAATTTATGCTATAGTAATATTTTTTCGTAATTTTGTCAACTTATCTTATCATAAAAAGTTTAGAATATTTCTAAACTTGCAATTTCTACTTCTTTATTCGTATCTATTTTATGATATATAACAACACATCCAATTATAATTAATATAATTGCTATTATTTTAATTATGTCTTTTTTCATTCGTTCCACCCATATATTTTAATTAAACTTACATAAGGATACGAATAAGCAGAAATAGGATAATTTTCTAAATCAACGGTATTAGAGTTAACTAAAATATCAACTGTTTTACCATCAACTTTATAATCCCCTATTACTACTAGAGCATGTCTTGTAGGGCCAGTTGTTCCAACATGAATTACATCACCTGCTTCTGCATAGTATAAATTTACATCAACATCCGCACATAAACCATAACCAGTATTATTTTTTGCATATTCCCTAAAATATGGAACATAAGTCCAAGTATAAACTAAACCACTAGAAGTTTCACTTTCATTATATGAATAATCATAACCTTTCCATTGTAAATAATTTGCAGCACTACCATAATAATCCATAGGTACACCACCACTATATACAACATAGGAAGCAAAATTTTGACAATTTGAATCAAATTTAATCCATTCAGGATTTCTTTTATTTACCCAGACCGTTTGTTTTAAGGCTTCTTCTCTATTATATTCATGATCACAAGTTTTTCTTGTAATTCCAGTTCCATTTAAAAAATTATTATAATCTTCCCTATCTTTTTTTAATTTATCATTTATTAAATCTAAATAGTTTTGTTTAATTTGATCTAATTTAGTTTTTCCACCACTACTATATAAATCAGTTATCATAACAAAGAAATCTTGAACTTTATTATATTTAGTTATTTTATATTGTCCATCTATTTTTTCTAAAGTAAATTGATTTTCGATATTATATATTCTTGATTCTATATCTTTCATAAATTCAAAATTTAAATAATTATTTTCTAATACAGTAACGTTTACTGTATTACCATTAGTAGTTACTTCGGTAAAATTTAAATCATATTTTGCTTTATCTAAACTCAAATCATTTGGTTTTAACTTTCTTGTTTCTATTAACAATGACAATGCAGTTTGATTAATTAAAGCTTGTTCGGAACTACTATCTTTAAATAAATAAGTCATATCATTTTCTTTTAATTCTTTAATCGAATTATAATAAACATTTAAAAATTCTACTATAACATCTTCAATTTCTTTATCTACATTAACTGTATATTTTATATCATTTAAATAATTAGTTCCAACTTCATCTGGTTTATCTTCTTCTTTACTAGGTTCTTCTGCTGGAGTATCTACATTAGGATTTTCATTTGGATTATTTACTTCTTTTTTATTGAAAAAGATAAATAAACATATTACTATAATTGATAATATTATAAATAATATCAATTTAAATTTCATATTTTTTTTCATCTAAACCACCTATAAAAAGTATATCAAAAAAACTATCCTAAAACAAGAATAGTTAGAGTTAATCTTTCTTAAAGACAAATACTTTACTAAATACATAATTAGCCACAATTACGATTACTTGGGCAATTATTTTAGTAAATAAGTCATCAATATGAAACATATCGACAAAAATATATAATATTATCATTTCTATTAATAACGAAACAATTCTAAAAAAGAAAAAACTAGTTATTTCTTTAATATTTTTTTTCGATTTACTTTCAAAAACAAATATTTTATTAGTTATATAAGCAAACAAAACAGCTATTATCCAAGATAATACATTACTAATTAAATAATCAATATTAAATACTTTAGCAAATAACGCATAAGTTACTATTGATATTAATGTTGTTAATCCACCAAATATTAAATAATTAATTATCTCTTTATATTTTTTATATAAATCAAGTAATTTATTTAACATCTTTTTCGGTCTCCTTAATTATATAAACAGGTCTATTTTTGACTTCTAAATAAGTTTTTGACAAATATTGCCCCATTATACCTAAGCAGAATAATTGGACACCACTAACAAAAAATATAATACAAATAGTGCTTGGCCAACCAGATACAGGATCACCAAATATTAAAGTTTTAATAATGATAAATAAAATCATTATAAATGATACTATACAAAATAATATTCCCGCAATTGAAGAGATTAATAATGGTACTGTGGAAAAACCAATGATACTTTCCATTGAATAAGCGAATAATTTCCAAAAATTCCATTTAGTTGTTCCTGCTACTCTCTCGATATTTTCAAAAGTTAACCATTTAGTTTTAAATCCTACCCAACTAAAAATTCCTTTTGAATACCTATTATATTCTTTTAATGATAAAATGGCATCGACCATTTGTCTTGACATTAATCTAAAATCTCTTGCTCCATCAACTATTTGGGTTTTAGATATTTTATTAATTATTTTGTAATACCACTTAGTAAATAGTTTTCTAAAAAATGAATAACCATTTCTAGAAACACTACGTGTTGCGACACAATCATAATCAGTAGTTTCTAAAGTTTCATACATTTCAATTAATAATTGTGGCGGATCTTGCAGATCAACATCCATCATACAAACATAATCGCCAACAGATGCTTCTAATCCAGCCAAAATACCGGCTTCTTTACCAAAATTTCTAGAAAAAGATATATATCTTACTTGTTTATCTTTTTTTGCTAATCCCCTTAATATTTCTAAAGTTCTATCTTTAGATCCATCATTAATAAATATTAATTCAAATTTAACTTTTTTCATTTGTTCCATTACTTTATTTATCTCTTCATAAAAGATAGGCAACGATTCTTCTTCATTATAGCAAGGTACAATAACACTTATTTTTTTCTCCATACAAACACTCCAAATCCTATAATACTAATTATTGAAACAATTTTAGAAAGTTTATCATATTTAGTTCCAGTAAAATCTAATCGATAAGTACCACTTTCTAATTTAGTTTCGATAAAACCATATTGATTTTCATAAAAATTAATTTTATTATTATCTTCATCTAATAATGTATATCCTACATAGTAAAGACGAGGTAATTCTACAGTTACGTTATTATCTACTTTAAACTCTAAATATGGAACATCATTATTAATTATTTCAACATTAGCACTTCCTTCTTTTACTATTATATCATGGTTTCGATTATCATAATAGTCTAAATTGTTAGCCGTATTAACCGGTAAATATTCTTTTTGATATCCTAAGCCATACCAATATTCTAAATTATCAACATCGATTACTTCATCAGTTGCTTGTTTTAAATTTGGTTGGGCTAATAAAACAAGAAATATTATTAACACAATACTTAACATTTTTTTATCACTAAATTTACTTATACAAAGTGGTGCTATAACACTTAATGCTACAGATACAAAAGTGACAAAGCGCCAAGGAAATTGAACCATTCGCATTGATTTTGGTAATATATCCCAAGGAAATAAAACTGTCGATAGTATAAAACTAATTATTCCAAACACTAAAATATAATTATAATATCGATTATTATATTGACGATATTTTTTAAAAGTAAAGAATAATAATATTAAAACAATTAAATCAATATAATATCTTGTTTCACCTGTTCCCCATTTACTACCAATTATAAAATAATCAAAAGGATTTAAGGCATTACCCCAAGTTCCTTGAACCATAACACCTTCAATAAATACATTATAATTACCTAATATTCTTTGTTCTAATAAACAAACTAAGAAAGGTGAAGTTATAGTCAAAATAAAGATCGATGCAATAATAAATTGTTTTATATATTTAATACTTTCCTTATATTTAAATATTAAAAATATTAAAATTAATACAGTCAAATAAGTCATTAATGTTAAATGAGATAATATACCACCTATATAACCTATTACGAAAAACAAATAAAATCTTTTTTTATTATCATTAAATAATTCGTATAAACCTAAAAATATTAAAGGTATAAATACAAAAAGTAAACTTTCACCAATTGCATCTCTTATATAAATATCCGATAAATGATAAGGAAATAGCATATAAATTACTGCTGATAATAACCCAATATAATCGTTTTTTGATAATGTTTTAGATAATAAAAACATACTAATTCCTGATAAAAATAAACCAATAAAATAAACTATCTCAACACTTATAACTGGATTATCGATAACTACATTTAAATAAGCAGCCGGATAATGGCTTAATGGTGGATAAAATAAATTAGTTCCATAACCAAAATTATTACCGATATTCCCTACTACTTTACTAGGATTTAAAAAATCTTTTTTTATTTGTGTCGTTAAACTATCGATATTAGTTAAGTGAAATTTAGTATCGTGACTAGATTTATAACTACTTGTAACCATTGGCATCATTACTAAAATAGATACTGCTAAAATAATTAATATATATTTCTTCATCTATATTCACCAAAATCATTATACCATAGTTTTAGCAAATAACATACCTATTTTATTTAATTGCATATAATTATTATAGGTGAATAGCATGGAAAAAAATTTAAAAAAAGCATATTATGTCATCATCGGTATTTTAATTTTATTATTTTTTAATAAAGAAGAAGAATTTTATAAAAATATTAAAATAATTGAAAATCCAGATGACATACTAGTTTTAGTTAATAAAAATAATCAACTATTAAGTAGTTACATTCCTAATAACTTAGAAAGTATTTCATTAAAGTACGCTAATAAAGATAAATATTTAAAGAAAGAAGCAAAAATGGCCTTTGAAAAATTAAGTGAAGATGCTTCTAAATTGGGCTACCGCATAGTTGCAGTTTCTGCTTATCGCGATTATAATTATCAAAATCAATTATTCAACTACTATGTTAAAGAAAAAGGATTAGAATATGCTTTAGAATGTTCGGCTAAACCAGGTCATTCTGAACATCAAACAGGTCTATCTTTAGATGTCGAAGGTTCTAATAAAGATTATGACTCTTTTGAAAATTCTAAAGAATTTGATTGGATGAAAAATAATTCTTATAAATATGGTTTTATTTTAAGATATCCTAAAGGTAAAGAACATATAACTGGTTTTAAATACGAACCTTGGCACTACCGCTATGTTGGAAAAGATATAGCCAAATACATTTATGAAAACAACTTAACATTAGAAGAATATTTTAAAAAGATATGATATAATACTTTTAGGTGATATTATGAAGTACTTAAAAGAAAATAAATTTATTATTTTAACAATTGTTGTTTTGTGTGGATTAATGTTTTATTTTATAGATCAAAAACAAGGTTTTCACGAAGATGAAATATTTTCTTACGGTTCTAGCAATTATAAATATGATAATGTTTATCGTTGGTTTGGTTATGCTGAAGCCAATCAAGATATTTTATATAATCAAGTTTTAAAAGGAAATATTATAAGTAGAATTAATAATTTATTAAAATACAAAAATGATACTGATTCTTTTACTAAAGATGAAACTTTGTCTAAAGAAATACCAACTTGGCGTTATAAAGATGAAGCACTAAATTATTTAGCAATTCAAAAAGAAGATATTTTTAATTATTTTTCTGTTTATCAAAACCAAGCAAGAGATGTTCATCCCCCATTATTCTATTATTTAGTTCATTTTATTTCGACTTTCTTTTATAATAATTTTACTAAATATATAATCTTTACTCTTAATTTAATTTTCTTTGTTGGTACATTATTTGTTATTAAAAAAATAATGGAATCTTTAAATCATAAAGAATTGGTTATCCCTACTGTCATTCTATACGGAGCTAGTATGGGATGTATTAGTACTGTTATGTTTCAAAGAATGTATATGATGGTTACATTCTTTAGTATTTTATATTTATATTTTATAATTAAGTTTATTAAAGATGACTTTAAAATTAAGGATAAATTTTGGTTTATTTTAACGATTATCTTAGGCTTTTTAACGCAATATTATTTCTGTATTTATATTGTTTTAATATTTATTATTCTATCAATTTATTTAATTATTACTAAAAATTATAAAAAATGGTTTGATTTCTTTAAACTACATTTTATATCAGCAATAATTGGCCTTGTTATCTATCCTTTTGCAATCGAAGATATTTTCTTCTCTTATCGTGGTATCGGTAATAGTGAAGTAAAAACTAAAACATTTATTGAATGTTTACAGTACTATGGCGACCAATTAATTAAATTATTTGGTTTACAAAATATTATTTATCTTGTAATTATTGGTTTAATTGTTGCTATTATTCATAATGTAAATAAAAAAGAAATAATTAAAAATAAATTAAATATTTTTGTTATATTTTTACCAATTATTTTATTTATAATTATCATTTCTAAAATAGCGCCTTTTTTAGGAGAAAACTATACTTCAAGATATATGATGTTATTATTTCCTGTTGTAAGTATTGCTATTTTGTATATTTTGACTTTCTTGTTTAAAAATAAAAAAACAATATTCATTATTGCTTTATCATTAAGTTTATTACTAAGTATTAATGGTTTATTTAATAATACACCTGTTTATTTATATAAAGATTATGAGAAAGTTATGGCCTTAGCTAAAGAAAATAGTGATAAATATTTTGTTTATGTATTTGATAATTATTTTACTCACTTAAGTTCTCTACCAGAATTTAATACTTATAAGGCTTCATTAATTTTAAATAAAAATATTCACGATTTTAATATTTTAAATAATAAAGAATTAAATGAATCTAATGAATTTATTTTATGCATTAAAAATTGGTTAAATAAGGAAGAAATATTAGATTTAGTATTAAAAGAATCTGGATATGATAATTATGAAATACTATTAGAATTAAATAGTGATGTTGAATCAACTTATTATAAAATAACAAAATCCAACTAAATTGTTGGATTTTATTCTTCAATACACGCATTTAATAAAGTAATTATACTTACAATATCATTATCACTTAATTTTTCGACAAATTGTAAATTTCTAATTTCATAATCAATACTTCTTATATGTTCACATAAAACCGCTCCGTGAACTTTAGTAGTGTCTTCTAAATTATAATGAGTTGGAAAATATTTTTCGTTAGATGTTATAGGACAAACAATAACCATTTTCGTATTTTTATTGAAAGTATTATTGCTAATAACAACTGCAGGTCTAAAACCAGATTGTTCGTGACCTTTAGTCGGATTAAAATCTAAAAGGACTAAATCTCCTTGTTTAGGTACGTAATTTTTTACCATATTTCTTTACCAATATTTTTGTCCCACGAAAAATCTTTAGCTAAATTTTTACCATTATACTCTTTAAATCTATCACATAATGAAATTTTTTTTCTTTTAATAACACTTATAATTATTTTATCTTCATCTTGCATAATATTTAATGCATCATTAGGCTTTATATTTAATGATTTTAAAATAGGGCTTGGAATTCTTATACCTAAAGAATTACCCCATCTTTGTACTTTTGCTTCCATAATTCCACCTCTTATTAATTAGTATATACAATGTTTATACAAAAGTCAATTGTTTTAAAACAAAATCCAACTAAATTGTTGGATTTTTAATTATCTAAACATATTGCAACCGCAATCATCGTTTATAATTTGTGTTTCTTCAGAACAAGTATACTTTGGAGTATAACTATGAACATAATGAACACGATTAATTGTATGGGTATTTATAGGACAAATATGTGGTACTTCACAATAAAAATCCTTTTCTACACAATTATTAATCATTGGTTCATAAACTGGTTCTACAGGTTGTGGCATAAATCCTTTATTGCAACAACATCTTTTATTAAACATTTTAATCCCCCTTACCTAGTTTATAATATGATATGATTAAATTGTTGTATATGTTTTTGTACTAAAAAATAATTGTTTTTTTCAATGATTTTTTTATATTATTCATCTTTATTTGTTTCAAAACTCAATAATTTATTACACATATTTTCATATAAATCCTGTTCGTGTTTAATAGTATCAATTAAATAAATTTTGTCATTTTCATATTCTTTCAAGCCTCTCATATAATAAGATTTGTCATCATCTAATATTATAAATGGCATAATATTATTTTTTAAACATTCTTTAAACATTATAATTCTTCCAACGCGACCATTTCCATCTCCAAATGGATGTATTCTTTCAAATTTATAATGAAAATCAATTATATCTTCCAATGTAATGTTATTTTTAGAATTATATTTACTTAATAGTTGTTCTATTTCAGTTTCAACATTTTCAGGAGACGTTGTATCAATAATATCAATAATTCCTATTATATTAGGAACAATTTTAAATCCACCAACATTATATCTAGGATTTTCTTCATCACTAGTATTTCTTTTTAATATTTTATTCATCTCAATAATCATTTCTTTAGTTAAATTATTATCTACATTGTCTAACATATAATCAAATAATTTAAAATGATTTTTAGATTCTATCAAATCATCTAGTTTAATCAATTCGTCATTTTTCGAAATAAAAGAGATAGTATCAAATATCGCTTCTGTTTGTTCACTAGTTAATCTACTACCTTCAATCTTATTCGAATTATAAGAAAAATTAACCTGTGAATAATGATATATATTTCCCTTAAATTTTGATTGTTTTTGATTTATCAATTCTTTTTTTATTTTTTTTACATCCATTCTATCCCCTCATATTCTTACTAATCATTTCAATTTCTTCAGTTAAATATTTTATTCTTTCAATAATTCTTTTAGCTTTAATCAATTCCACACCATCTTTAGTCTGGGATAAGTGTTGTTCTAAAGAATCGATTGGTAAATTAGATGTTATAAAAGTGGCTAGATTATTGTCCATACGATGTTGTAAAATAGGACATAATATTTCATCTCTTGACCAAGTTGTCGCTGTTTCAGCCCCTAAATCATCGATTAATAATAAAGGAACATTTTTAATATAATTTAATTTATCTTCATAATCTGTTTCAAAAGATGACTTTAAATCTCTTAAAAATTCTGGCCAAAATATAACTGCACTTTTAATATTTTTTTTAGCTAACTCATTAAAAGTTGCTACTACTAAAAATGTTTTCCCACAACCAAAATTACCTGTTAAATATAATCCCTTACTAGTTGGATCATTTATAAAATTATTTAACCAAATAATAGTTTCTTTTCGACTAACTAGTCTTTTATCTACTTTATCCCAAGTTGCATCTAAATAACTTTTTGGCAAATTATAAAATTTAACATTTTTAGAATAAGCGTATTTTTTATCATTACTTAATTTATACTTACAAGGTTTAAAATGAAATGTTATATTTTTATTAACAACTTTAGGTAAATAAGCATAACCTCTTAATTGATTTTGACATTCGTTTAATCCTTTACAATTTAAACAATGATTATATTCTATACTACATTCTTCTAAGGTTGATGTATATTTCATTAATATATTATCATCAGATTTTAATTTAGAAATAAAATCTTTAAATTCTTTCTTTTTTAATGCTTCATTATATGATTTTTTTAACTCATTCATATCACATTTTATATTATCACTTAATCTTATCATCTACCCAACTCACTTTCAAATTTTTTTAATTCTTCGTCTGATAGCATTTCTTCTTTTAATTCTTGATTAAACCAATCAGGAACTTTTTCTTTTCTAGTCACTTTTACTTTTTTATTGTTTTTTTGATCATATTCTTTTAGAGCCAAATTCATCGCATCTTCAACTGTTTCTATTTTACTTCTCTTCCATTGTACTGCTATTTGTTCAACAAAACCTCTTACTAATTTATTATTATTTATTTTTAAAACATAATCAATTAAAACATTAATTACCCCCGGATTTAATTTTTGCTCAATCATTAAATATTCAATTATTTCCATATCTTTATTAGTTGGTTTGGAATCTTGTTTTAAAGATAAAAATTCATAAGGATTTGTTGTTTCAAACTGATTAATCAATTTATCTTTTCTTGTATTAATTTCTTTAAATGAAGAAACTTCATCTTGAAATATAATTTTAGGTATTTTTCCTTTATGTTCAAATTTATAAAAACTGCGACAATTTTGTTTTAAAACTTCCATATCTATTTTTCTATCAACAATACTATTTCTTATTATTTCACTCATTTCGTCGTTACCTAAATTATAGATAAATGATAACTGATAAATTAATTCTTTATTTGTTTTAGAAATACTTCTTATATTGAGTATTTCTTCCGGTATCAAACTTAATAATTCATTAAAATTAATTGTTGGTTCAAAAGATAAATCTAAATGATTTACTTTTTTAATATTTTTATTTTCAATTTTATCAGTACTAACAAAGCTAAAAACATCTTTAAAATTACAAGATATATTTTTATAATCTTTTAAATCAATTTTAGGTAATGTAAATGATTCGATAATTCTTTTATATTCTTTTTTATTAATATTATTATATAAAGCCGTATTTAAAATTGGATTATTAATAAATTCAAAAGCTGATAATGGACCATATAATTCATATACATAATTATTGACATCACCTTTTTTCAAATAAGTTTTAATTAGTCCAATTGCTTCTAATTTGTCTTTTGCTTCTTTAATATCTTCTAATTTTAACTGCATACTAACAACTAAATCATTATGCGTATTAATAGTAGAAGTTATTTTATTTTTATCTAAAAAACTCCATAAAGTTAAATATAAACTAACTGCAATACTTCCAATTATTGGTTGATATAAAAGTGTTAGAGTTAGACGATCTTGGTCATCTAAAATAGTTTTATTAATTACATAAAAATTATCTAAAGGTAATAATGAATTAACCATATCATCAACTCCATTTCTAAATTATATAATAACACATTTTATAAATAAAAAAAAGAATTATTTCATTCTTTCTTTAAAATCATCATAAAATAATTTATCTGGTTTTGTTTTTAAAACATCTGATATTTTAATAGCCATTTTATAGGTTAATGTTCTTTTATCATTTTCTAGTTGGGAATAAAATGGTTTACTTATTTTTAGTTGTTCAGCCATATATTTAGTAGTATATCCTTTTTTCAATCTTGTCTGTCTTAATTTAAAATTCATAATCCAACTCCTTGTCATTTAATTATATCATAAAGTGCACCAATAGTGTACTGCAAAATGATTAATTTTATGAGAAAATATAATTGGTAATTTTTTCCAAGAGGTGATTTTATGTCAAATGATTATACCAATTTAGTGAAAAATATAAAATATTTTAGATTAAAAGCTAATATGACTCAAGAACAACTAGCAGAAAAATCTGATTTAAGTGTTTCATATATAAAACAAATAGAGTCAGGAAAAGAATTTAAAAACATCACATTTAATACTTTTAGTAAAATTGCTAAAGCATTAAATATTGATGTTAAAGAATTATTTAGTGAAATAGAAGTTCTAAATTAATTCTAATATTTTTTCTTTTAAATCATCATCTAAATTAGTGATGATTTTTTTTATTTTTTTATTTTTTTCGTATAACTTTAATACTTCTTCATAATATAATAATTTATCTTCAGTTTCTTTTATATTTTTATGAATTGCATTGCGACTAATATTATAATTTTCACTCATTTCACTTAAAGATAAATTTTCAAAATAATAATCTTTAAAATACTTTTTTTGTTTATCAGTTAATAATTCACCATAATAATCATATAAAATACATAATAATATTTGATTTTCCATTTTATGCAAATAAAGCGGAACAGATAATTACTATTCCTAATCCAATATAAATAGGTGTCATATATTTTCTTTTATATATTTTATAATTATTATAACCAATTATAAACATCAATAATCCAATCAATATTTGACATATGATGAATAATTCTCTTTCAAATAAACTCGCTATTCCAAATGAAACTAAAAAAATTGCTAAAGATATTTGTAATAATATTGTTATTTGTTCTACTGTATTTATTTCTAATTTATTTTTCATCATTACCTCCAAATAATCCGTATATATATTTTTCAATATCGAAAACTCTTAAATCTTCTTCTTTTTCTCCTAATCCAATAAATTTAACTGGTATTCCAACATTTTCTTTAATTGCAAGTACTATTCCCCCTTTAGCAGTACCATCTAATTTAGTTAATATAATACCAGTAATATTAGTTATTTCTTTAAAACTTTTAGCTTGACTAATACCATTTTGCCCTGTTGTTGCATCTATTACTAATAAAGTTTCATGAGGAGCATTTGGTATTAATTTACCAATTACTTTATTTATTTTATCTAACTCATTCATTAAATTAACTTTATTTTGTAATCTTCCTGCTGTATCAATTAATACTACATCATAATTTTCGCTCTTTGCTTTCTCTAATCCATCATATATAACACTAGAAGCATCTTTATTATCACTATAAACTACATCACAATTAGTCCTATTCCCCCATTCAATTATTTGTTCTACTGCTCCTGCTCTAAAAGTATCACCCGCTATTAATAATACTTTTTTACCTTGATTTTTAAGTTTATAAGCAATTTTTCCAATACTAGTAGTTTTGCCTACACCATTAACTCCAACAAATAATATAACAGTTGGTCCATTTTCTACATAATTAATTTTATTAACAATAATATCATTGTTAACATATATAATAAACATTTCATCAATAATAATATCCATTAAATCTTTAGAATCAACAATATTTTCTTTTTTGACTCTTTTTTTTAACTTATCGATAAATTTCATAACGGTATCAACACCGATATCAGCCATAATAAATATTTCCTCTAATTCTTCAAAATATTCTTCATTTACCTTTTTATATTTATTATTTAATAAATTAATTTTATTAACAAATTCTTTACTTGTTTTTTGTAATCCTACAGAATAAGCATCTGCTTCTTTTTTGTTATTAAATATATTTTTAAATTTATCAAATAATCCCATATGTATCACCTTTATAAAATTATAACATAAAAAAATAATTATGCCTAACTTTTTGACAAATATTAATAAACAATGTATAATTATGTAGTCAAATTCTAAAGAAAGGAGGAAAAAATGTTTAAAGAAAGTGCAACTAAAGTTTTTGCGTTAGGTGGTTTAGGTGAGGTTGGAAAAAATATGTATTGTGTAATGCATGAAAATGAAATAATCATAATAGATGCTGGTGTAACATTTCCTGACGATGTTATGGGCGTTGATTATATTATTCCCGACTTTACATTTTTAAAGAAAAATGAAAGAAAAATAAAAGCATTATTTATAACTCATGGTCATGAAGATCATATCGGAGCCATTCCATTTTTATTACAAAATGTAAATATACCTTTTATTTATGCACCTAATCAAGCAATTGGTTTAATTAAGAAAAAATTAGAAGAAAGAAATATTCAATATAAAAATTTATTCGTTTATAATGAAAAATCAAAGATAAAATTTAAACACTTAATGGTTGAATTCTTTATGACAACCCACTCTATTCCTGATAGTCACGGTATATGTATTCATACACCAAATGGGACTATTGTAGAAACAGGAGATTTTAAGTTCGACTTAACACCAATTGGCCCTATGGCAAATATTCATAAAATGGCAGAAATAGGTAAAAAAGGTGTTACATTATTATTAAGTGAAAGTACGAATGCTTTAAGTGAAGGTTTTTCAATAAGTGAGTCAAAAGTTGATGAAGCATTATCTGATATATTTAAAAAACATCACGGTCGTATCATTATAGCAACTTTTGCTTCTAACATATATAGACTTAAACATATTGTTGATACTTGTAAAAGAAATAATCGTAAAATTGCTATATTCGGTCGAAGTATGAATAATAATATTGAAATATCTATCGAAGGTGGATATATTAAAAATAAAGAAATATTTATTACACCAGAAGAAGCAAATAGTATGCCAGATCATAAAGTATGTTTATTATGTACTGGTTCCCAAGGTGAACCACTAGCTGCTTTAAGTAGAATAGCTAATGGTACCCATAAACAAATAAAATTAAAAGGTAATGATACTGTTGTATTTTCTTCTTCTGCTATTCCTGGTAACGCTGTAAGTATATCAAGAACAATTAATAAATTATACTTAAAAGGTGTTAAAGTATATACTAATACATCATTATCAGATGTACATACCTCAGGACACGCTAACGAAGAAGAACTAAAACTTATGATTAGATTAATTAAACCAAAATATTTAATGCCTATTCATGGTGAATATCGCATGCTTAAAAAACATTCCGATATAGGCATTATGTGTGATATTCCTAAACAAAATACTTTTATTTTAAGTAATGGTGATGTCTTGAATTTAAAAAATGGTCATGTTAGTTTAGGAGAGAAAATAGATGCAGGTAATTTATATGTTGATGGTAATAAGATTGGTGATATGAATAATATTGTCATGAAAGAAAGAAAATCAATGAGTCAAGATGGTATTGTAATTATTACATTACCAGTTCAAAATAATAAGTTGATTGTTAATCCAAATATTACTACTCGTGGTTTTGTATTAGTTAATGATAATATGGAATTATTACACGATTTAGAAAATAAAACTAAAAATGTTGTTCAAAATAAAAATGTTTCTGAATTAAAATCAGTTATTATTTCTGAATTATCTGATTATATATATGAAAAAACAGGAAGAAATCCTGTTATCTTACCTGTAATTATGGAAATTAAAAAAGCAAATTAAATTGCTTTTTTTAAATTTTCTATTCTAAATAGTTACTATTTTATAAATTTATACCATCAATACAATTATCATATATCCATTGTTTTAAATCACTATTATTACCTGTTTCATAAAATTTAATTAGTTTTTCAAAGAAAATTGCTTGATTATTTTGAGAAATAGTTATTATACCACAACCATTATCGATCATAATTTTATTAGCAAATAGCATTGCTACTCTTTTATTTCCATCAATAAACATTTGTTTACGCATAACCCACAACATAACTTCGATTGCTAATTCAGTTTTAGTATATTTATTAAGTAGTTCTGTTAATTCTTCTTTTATTTGGCTTTCAATTGGAAACTGTGGTTTCCAAGATGTACCACCTATGTTAACGGGAGTCGTCCTTAATCTTCCTAAATTTTGATCTAATACTAATTTGTCACAAGTTAGTTTATGAATTTGACATAGTGTTTTAAAATCATAATCTATATCATTGTTTTCAAGTATAAATTGCCAAGCATATTTTAAATTATTTATGGCTATTATCTTATCAACAGTTAATCCATTAACAATGCCACCATCATAAATTGCTTGTGTTTCAGGATAAGTAACACCAATTCCCTCTAAATTCGCACTTTTCCAAATATAATCTACAATATTTCTTTTAGCAACAAAAACATTTTGTTCTCTTGTTAAATTAAATTTATTTTCCATAACCAAACTCCTTTAAAATTAAGGTAATGTGAATAGTTTACCACACAACTTATTATTTCAATGATTTTTTATAAAAATTTGACATATCGCATAATATATTTATAATTACAAACATAAAAATGATGTATATGTCATATCTAAAATTATAACACTATTAATCAAATTTTTAAATAGAATTAACAAATAAACTTAGAAAATTATTTTTTTCTAAGTTTATTAAAGTAGAAGATATTATTATTAACAATAAATAAAAAATATAGACAATTTTTCAACTATATTGAACTATTTAATTGAACATAATGATTATAAATAACTTATTAAAATGATAAGTATATTGATATAAAACGGTAGAAAACTATTGTAAATCTGTTTCAAGTAATTAGAGTTTTATACTTTTTTTCAATGAAATATACAAAATTACAGACTTTTTTGCTAGAAGTTATCAAACAAACAATTTGCTTATTTTTCTGGTTATTATACATTATTTTTTGGCGAATTTTTATATTTTATTTGCTTTCAATCAAATACTTATTATCATCATTCATTTGTTGTTGCAATACTTCTAGTTCTTTAATATTTTTGTTATTTTTTAATGCTTCCATTTGATTTCTAGCAGATTCATTTAATTGAATAAGTCTATTAGATTGTTTTATATTCATTCTAATTAATTCTGCATTAGTATTTTCTAGGTTATTCAATATTATTAAATGAAGTAAATCAGTATAATCCCTCATATTACCATTCTTAGCGAGTTTTGGATTATTTTCACGCCATTCTTTAGCAGTCATACCAAACAATGCAACATTCAATACATCTGCTTCATTTGCATATACAAACTTAATTTGTTGTTCTGTTAAAGTAGGAACTATATATTTTTTTATTGCATCAGTATGAACTACATAATTTAATTTAGATAATAATCTATTTGCGTGCCATTCAATTTTTTCTTGATATGTTTCATTTCTTTTTAATCTTTCGAATTCTTTAATTAAATACAACTTAAATTCAGGGCTAATCCAACTAGCAAATTCAAAAGCAATATCACTTCTAGCATAAGTTCCACCACCATATTTGCCAGATTTAGAAATAATTCCAATAGCATTTGTTTCTCTAATCCATTTTTGAGGGGACATAGTAAATGCATGTCTTCCTGCTTCGTTTTTAAAGTGGTCGAATTCGACCACTTTAAAATTTTCATTATATAATTCTTCCCATACGCCTAGAAAAGAAATTGTTTCTTTATTTCTTAACCAATTTTTAACAACATCTGCTGGTGCTTCATCATTTTGAGTTTTTGCTAAATCAGTCAACGATATATATTCATATCCATCAACTCTAATTACATTAATTTTACTGCCTTTAACATCCATTTCTGATTGAATTATATTATTTTTCATAGGTTTTTCCTTTCTTAATTAGTCAATCGCGTCTGACCAATCTATTAATTTTCTCATTTAATATAATTTTACTATAATATTATCCTTTTAAATTAATGATATCATAATAATTAAATATTATTTTTGACAATTAATACAATAATATGTACTTCTTCCATTTATTTTATCTATATTTAATTTGCTATTGCAAATAGGACAATTAGTTTTAGTATGGACTAATAATTCATTTTGAAATCTACCATGTACTCCCTCACTTGATGTATATGTTTTAATAGTAGTTCCACCTAATTTAATTGCTTTAGATAAAACTATTTTAGTATTATTAATGATATTATTTAATTCAATATCATTTAATTCACTTGCTTTTTTATAAGGATTAATTTTACTTAAAAATAATATTTCATCATCATATATATTACCAATTCCAACTATTATTGATTGATCTAATAATACTGTTTTAATCGGTAATCTTTTATTTTTATATTTTGATTTTAAATATTCAATATTTAACTTATCATCCCAAGGCTCATAACCTAATTCATTTAATGGTTTTGTATTATAAATATTATCTTTATCTAACAAATACATTCTTCCAAATTTACGGGTATCGTTATATCTTAGTTCAAAATCTTTAAATTTAAATATTATGTGTTGATGTTTTGTAACTTCATCATTAAAATTTTTAATATAATATTTGCCTTCCATCCTTAAATGACTTAACAAATAATAATCATTTAATTCAAATAATAACCATTTACCTCTTCTTTTAATATCAACAATAGTTTGATTTTTTAATTTAGAAATAAATTCTAAATAATCCATATTTTCAATCATTTTAGGATAATTAACTACAACATCTAATATTTTTTGATTTAATATTTGTTTTTTTAAAACTTCTTTAACTGTTTCTACTTCTGGTAATTCAGGCATAACTCCTCCAATTGATAATCACTATCGATTATCTTATCTATATTATTAATTAAATTATGATCTATTTTACTAAAATATAATTTTACTTTTAATTTATTAGATTCTAAATTAAGTTTATCACTTAATATTTTTCCCATATTGATTAAATTTAAATCTGGTCTTATATTTAATATTTCGTTAGTTATAATAGGATAATGAGTACATCCCAAAACTAAATTAGAATTAAATGGAATATTATTTAAATATTCTTTTAATGGTTTACAAACATCTTTACCACTTTCAATTAAAGGAACTAACAATGGACATTCAACAGCATTATTAAATATTTTACTTTTACATGTCATAGGAGTAGCAAAAGTAAAGTATGTCTTATCTTTTAAATAGTCTAAGGTTGGACTAATAATATCATAAATAGGAATATTATATTTATTTTTTAAATATTCATAAATATTAGAACTTACTGTGCCACACGCTATTATAATCATATCGACATCTTTAGATAATAAAAATTCGATTATTTTAGAAGATAATATTTGTAATTCATATTTACTTTTATTACCATATGGAACATTGATATTATCACCAAAATAATAATATTCATTTTTATATTTAAGTAGTTCTTTTAAAACAGTTAAGCCACCAACTCCCGAATCAAATACACCTATTTTCATTTTAATCCTCCATATCTAATGATATTAATTTTTTAATGTCTTTAGCAGTTAAATTTGTAATAATATTTTCATCTAAATTATTAGCATCAATTAAATTATCACTTAATATTTTCTTCTTATTTTGTAGTTCTAAAATACGTTCTTCGATAGTTCCTTTACATATTAATTTAATAACTTCAACAGTGTTTTTTTGACCTATTCTATGTGCGCGATCGGTAGCTTGATTTTCCACTTGCGGATTCCACCATAAATCTAGGTGAATAACCACATCCGCACTAGTTAAATTAAGACCTGTTCCTCCTGCTTTTAACATAATTAAAAATACATTTGTATCATCTTCATTAAATTTATTGACTAATTCCATTCTTTTTTTACTTGAAGTACTACCATCGATTATATAAGTTGATATACCATTATTATTAAATTCTTGGTTGACGATATTTAAGGCTGTTCTATAACTTGTAAACAATAATATTTTATGTTCATTAGTAATCATTTCTTTAACTAAACTAACTAAATATTCTATTTTCGAACTACCTTTAGTATAGTTTTCAAAAACTATTTTAGGATCGATACAAATTTGTCTTAATTTAGTTAATAATTGTAATATTTTAAATCTTGCTTTATCAAATCCTTCAGTTTTAATTATTTCTTCAATTTCTTTATTTGTTTTATTTACTTGAGCAACATAGACTTTTTTTTGTTCTTCATTTAAATCAATATAAATGTTATTTTCTATTTTGTCTGGCAAATCGGTAATAACGTTTTTTTTCATTCTTCTTAAAATAAATGGTTTAATTTGTTTACTTAAACTTTCTAATTTATTTAATTCTTCTTCATTAACATCCTTTAAATTATATTTTTTAGTAAATTTATTTATACTTGTTAAATAACCAGGCATAATAAAATCGAATATACTCCATAGTTCTAAAACATTATTTTCTAAAGGTGTTCCTGTTAAAGCGATTTTAGTATTAGCGTTGATACTTTTAATTGCTTTAGTCATCAAAGCATTAGGATTTTTAATATTTTGAGCTTCATCAATTACGACTAGTTCAAAATTTATTTTTAAATATTCTTCTAAATCTTGTCTTACTAATCCATAAGTTGTTATTAATATATCTGCATCAGTATTATGTAACAATTCATTACGTTTAATTTTATTTTCAGCAATAACTTGATATTTTAATTCATTACCAAATTTATTAAATTCATTTTCCCAGTTATAAATTAATGAAGTTGGAGAAACAATCAATATTTTACCTTTTTTTTCTTTTAATATTTGTTTAATAAAGTAAATTAATTGAATACTTTTACCTAATCCCATTTCATCGGCTAATATTCCACCAAAACCACATTTATAAATATTATATAACCATTTGACACCGACAACTTGATAATCGCGTAATATTTTATCATCTACATCGATATCGATATCTTTATAACTATTAAATTTATCTATCAATTCTTTAAATAAATTATTAGTATTAATAATATTATAATTTAAACTATCTAAGTATATTGCTTTATATTTAGGAATTATTCCATATCCTTCATTAATTTCATTATTAGAAAGTTCTAAATCTTCAACTAAACTATTTAATGTAATTAAATCTTCATTTTCATTTAAATTAATTAAATCGCCACTTTTTAATTTGTAATATTTTTTATTATTTTTTAAACTATCTAAAATACTAGATAATTCACTGTTATCGATATCACTTAGTTCGAATTTATAAGACATTATATTATCTTTACCTATGCCAAAATTTGATTTAACGGATATATTTTTTCTAATCTTAGTATCTTTTAATTTATCGGATGTATATATTTCATATTTACTAGTTAAATCTAATAAACCAACTTCTAAAAACAAACCTATATCCTCAATATCTTTTATAAATATTTTTTTATCTTCTAGTATAAAATTATATTTACTTAAATCTTCAATTACTTCATTTTCGTATTCGACATCTCTTAAAATATTATCAACTTTATCAAAATAATCAATCTCTTTATCTTTATATTTTAATTTAAATTTGCAAGTTACGTTATTTTTAATATCAAAATATAATTTAACGTCAGGTTTATTGACAATAATTATTTTGTCTTTTAAAGTTTCATCTAATTTGATATTATCTTTAACTCTAGGTAAAATAGCTTTACTAAAATTATCTAGTTCTTTTTCTTTAAAAATTAATTCATTAATATGATTTTTTTTCATCATATTAACTATATCGGTTACGTTTTTAGGTGTATGATATACTTTATTATCTTTAATGACATATTCGTAATCTCTAGTTAATGTTGTTATGTTAGAATCAAAACTAAATAAGTATTCATCTTCTTTTAAACTTAAGTTAGTATCAATTACATTTTGTTCGATAATACCGTTATATTTAATATTGTTAATAGAGAATTTTTTATCGTATAACAATTTTAAAAAGTCTTTTAATTCTTCAAAAGATAAGCCAATATAACGAGGGTAAGATTCTAAATGAATTTTATTGTGGTATACAATATAATCAATAATCTTTTTATCAATATCATTAAAATAAAATTCATCTTTTACATAGTTTAATTCTTTACCAAATTCTAAACTTTTCATTCTGCCTGTATAAACATCGATAAATCTAGATAATTTATTATTTAAACTGTATAATTTATTGAATCCTATTTTCAATTCAAGATAAATATAATCAGATAAATTAATATTTACTTCAACGTTTAATTGTTTTTTTACTTTATTATTAATTAATAGGTTTTGTAATACTTTAATAGTTGCCTCTTTAGGATCAACCGTTATTTTATATATATCATTATAATAAAAATATAAGCAAGCGGCTACGTGTTTACAACTACCTGTTTGGAAAAATTGGGGACAATCACAATCTGTGTCATATACTTCACCATTAAAATAATTAATATATGTATCATAATAGTAACTTCTTGTTTGACTAATAACGTGAAAATGCATAACATCAATATCATCTTTTTTATATTTTTGTCGAAGTTTTAAGTAATTTTTATTATAATTCATTCCTTTACTTAGATCAAATTTAGTTACATTTTCTAATATTTTACTTACATCTATCATACAGCACCTCGAATATATATTTTATCATAAAATTTAAAAAAAATTAACTAATGTTAATCTTTTCTATCCATATGTTTTTTATGTACTCATCAATAGTCTAAACTATTTTGATCTAGTAAGAAATCAAAAACACTCATCACAATAATTCCATTATCATCCCTAATCCTTTTGATATAATCTTTAACAATGATTATTTTTTTAAAAGAATCATTTATTTTTAATAGTGATCTTTCCTCTTGTTCTTTCTTTTCAGCAGTAGGCATACTAAATGCCGATTGAATATAAATTTTATTATTACCTTTGTTGGCAATAAAATCAATTTCTAATTGTTTATAAGTAAATTCATTTTCTTTTCTTTCTTTAAGTTCTACAACTCCAACATCAACATTATATCCTCTTCTTTTTAATTCTAAATATATGACATTTTCCATAATATGTGTTTCTTCATATTGTCTAAAATTAATAAATGAATTACGAAGACCAATATCACTAAAATAAAACTTATATGGTGTACTCATATATTTTTTACCTTTTACATCATATCTTTCTGATTTTTCAATTAGAAATGCCTCTTCTAAGTATTTTAAGTATGAACTAATAGTTTTAGGAGAAATATCCACACCTGCATTTGATTTAAAAGTATCAGATAATTTTTTAGGGTTAGATAAAGATCCAATACTAGAAGAAATTATTTCAACCAATGTAATTAATTCTGAATCATTTTTTATGTTGTTTCGTTCAACAACATCATTAATATAAACATTCTTTTGTTGCTCCTTTAAGTAATTCATTTTTCTTTCATCGTTACTCATAGTTACAACAAGTGGTAATCCACCATAAGTAATATATTCAACCCAACCGTCAAGTTTATCTCCTTTATAAATGGACATAAACTCATAATATGAAAGTGGATACATTCTTATTTCTTCTCCTCTACCTCTAAACTCTGTAATTATATCAGTTGATAGAAATTTTGAATTACTTCCTGTTACATATATATCAATATTATTGATTTTTAAAAGTCCATTTAAAACTCCTTCAAAATTTTCTACTAATTGAATTTCATCTAAAATAACATAGTAAATATCTTTATCAATAATTTTATCTTTAATATACTTACTTAAATTTTTAGGATTTAATAATTCTTCATTATCAGAATCATCTAATGCTACTTTTATAATGTGATTTTCATTGACACCATCCATCAATAAATATTCATAAAAAATATTATTAAGTAAATAAGATTTTCCACATCTACGAATTCCTGTTACAACCTTAATTAATCCATCATTTTTAGCAGATACTAATTTGTTTAAATAATAATCTCTATTTATTTGCATAGCAATCTTTCCTTTCGTATATATTATATACTAATAAATAAAAATTATCAACAACTCAATACAAAAAAACTCCACATTTGAGTTTTTTTGTATTAAAATATATTAAATTTGCTTAAGGCTGATATTTATTCATCATTCTTAATTTTTTTCATATCATTTGTTCTAATAACATTCATTCCCCCCATATAAGGTTGTAAAACTTTAGGAATTTTAATACTTCCATCTTTTTGGTAGTTATTTTCTAATACCGCTATTAAGCCACGAGGAGTAGCTAATACAGTATTATTTAAAGTGTGTAAATAATAAGTTTCTCTATCATTTTTAGTTCTTATACCTAATCTTCTTGCTTGAGCATCGCCTAAAGTAGAACAAGATCCAACTTCAAAATATTTTTTTTGTCTTGGACTCCATGCTTCAACATCACAAGATTTAACTTTTAAATCTGCTAAATCACCAGAACAACATTCCAAAGTTCTAACTGGAACATCTAAACTTCTAAAGAATTCCACAGTATAAGACCACATTTTATTATACCATTCCATAGATTCCTCAGGTTTACATAAAACAACCATCTCTTGTTTTTCAAATTGGTGAACACGATATACTCCTCTTTCTTCAATTCCATGAGCACCAACTTCTTTTCTAAAACAAGGAGAATAACTAGTTAAAGTAATTGGTAATTCTTTTTCTTTAATTATTTGATTTTTAAATCTACCTATCATTGAATGTTCAGAAGTTCCTATTAAATATAAATCTTCATTTTCTATTTTATACATCATTGCATCCATTTCTTCAAATGACATAACACCATTTACAACATCACTTCTAATCATAAAAGGTGGTATACAATAAGTAAATCCTTTGTTAATCATAAAATCTCTAGCATATGACAACATTGCAGAATGAAGACGCGCAATATCACCTATTAAGTAATAAAATCCATTACCACTTGTTCTACCAGCAGATTCCTTATCTAAACAACTTCCCATTATATCAGCGTGATATGGTATTTCATAATCAGGGACAACTGGTTCGCCAAATTTTTCTATTTCAACGTTTTCACTATCATCCTTGCCAATCGGTACAGAATCATCAATTATATTTGGAATAACCATCATTTTTTCTTTTATAAGTTGTTCTAAACTTATTTCTTTTTCTTCTAATTCTTTTATTTCGTTTGCATAACCATTAATTTCTTCTTTAACTTTATTTGCTTCTTCTTTTTTACCGTCTTTCATCAATAATCCAATTTCAGAACTTTTTTTATTTTTTAGTGCTCTTAAATTATCGCCTTTTAATTTACATTCTCTAAATTGTTTATCAAGTTCGATAACTTCATCAACAATTACTAGTTTTTTATCTTGAAATTTTTTCTTAATATTTTCCTTTACCAATTGACTATTTTCTCTTATTAATTTAATATCAATCATAATATCTTCCTCTCTAAAATATAAAAAGACTATTTTATTAGGAGTATATAAAATACGGTACCATCCTAAAATAGTCTTAATTAAGATAACGGTTTTGCCCGGAAATGTTTTCATTTCACTAAAGGAGTAGATTTCATAAATAATTATTATTAGTTTCCATCATCCACTAACTTTCTATCAAATAATATATTTATTACTTAGTTCCTTTTTTGTTTTACAATTAAATTTTAACATTTTAAATTAATACTGTCAACTATTGATATTTTTTAAATAGTTGAAATGCTTCATTTTTAAAATCAGTTAAACTATCAATAGAAGTTTGTTGAGCATCTAATTGTGCTTGTTGCGAATTAATTTTGTTTTCTTGTTCCTTTATTTTTTTATCTTTATCAGCAATAATTCTTTCTTGTTCTGTTAATTTTTGTTGCGCTAATAATAATTCTGCTTTTAATTTTTTTAGTTCCTCTAAATCTTCTTGCATATCTGGTTTACTTGACTTTTGAACATATATGTTATATGTTTCAGCCAATTCTGAACAAGTTTGATCAAATGAAGAATCAACATTAACTTTTCTTCCCTTTGAGATTGCCAAAATTAATTTTGAAATAAAATTTTGAACTTTTAATTCTTTTTCATAAGATGACATTAATTTTTTTAAACTATAAATAAAATCATTGCTTAATATTAGGTGACTATCAAATTTATCTGCTAAATTAGATAAACTTTGAGCCATTGCCAATTTATCAGCATTTTTTAAATAATTATATGAATTTATATTTTTTTTACCCACACAATTTACCATCATTATTTGTTGGTTTTCGATTAAATCTCTTAATATCTTATTAGTTATTTGCTCATCTTGCGAACTTATTATTGAAGAAGTGCTATAAAAATATTCACCTTCTGATTTTTTTAATCCTAATAAAGATATATTACTTTTACCATCATTAAATGCAATATAGTATTGACATCCATAATTATTTCTTTCTCCATTTAAATATGCTCGTGATAAAGAATATTTAGAAACAAAATATATATCATTTATATCGCATTTTAAAATAGTTTCAAATGAATCTATCTTTTCTTTTATATAAGGAGAAAAAATATCAGAATATGATAATTCACCTCTTACAAATTTTTGATAAATTGCTGTATATCTCAATATTAATTCTTCCAACATATCTAGTGGTTTAGTGGCTATTAAAATCTTACTATTTTTTAAATTACCTATATTAATACCTAATAAATGTGGTACATTTTGTGGCTTAAACATAAATTCTAAAATTTGGCCATTAGACAAATATATCTTGTTTTCATTATATCTATATGGCGCATTTTTATATAATTTCACTGCCTCTTCTAGTTTTATAATTATTTGCTCAAATTCGTATTTACTTGGCATAATAGTCCCCCTTTTTTTATGCCAAATATCATATCACATTTTTTTATTTTGTCAAATTTTTGGTTCCATATGAATAAATACATATTTTATTCTTGAATCTTTTTCTTTTAATTTAGCTTCGATATCATCTATAACTTTGTGGGCATCAGTTAATAGTAAATCTTGCATTATAATATTTGATACCAATTTGTAATATGGTCCATATCTTAAAATATATAAATCTTTAATTTCTAATACTTCATCAAATGAAGTTATTATTTTTTTTATCTCTTTTATATATTTTTTATCTAATACCTGTTCTTCTAATAAAATGCCTATATTTTCTTTTAAAATATTGAATCCTGTTTTAATAATAAATAATGCTATTATTATTGTGCTTATCATATCAGCATATTTCAATATACTAAATTCATTAGAAAATTGCATTAGAATAATAGATAATAATACAAATATTGAACTATAAACATCTGCTCTACTTTCTTTTCCAGATGCAATTAAAATATTGTTATCATATAAAATACCTTTTTTATAAATATAATTAGATAATAATAATTTAGATATTATAGTAAATAGGCTTACTAAAATCATTAATAAATTAGGAATTATTATTTCTTTATTAAATATATTATAAATTAAACTTAATCCTAATACTATTATAACTATTCCAATTATCATACTAGTAATATATTCTGTTTTTCCATGACCAAATGGATGTTTTTTATCAGCAGGTTTTAATGATAAATGATTACCGAATATCGCTACTAAATCTGTAGATAAATCACTTAAAGAATGAATTCCATCAGCAATTAATGCATTGCATTTACCAACAAATCCAAATAATATTTTAATAATAGATAAAAAGATATTGGTTATTGAACTAACCAATAAAACTTTTGTTATTTTCAAAATTATCACCTTATTTCGCTTCATACCAATTATTGCCATACTCAATGTCAATTTTTAATGGCACTTTTAATTTTATCACATTCTCCATAACATCTTTCATAATTTCAGTTACGGCTTCTTGTTCTTCTTTTAAACAATCAAAAACCAATTCATCATGGACCTGAATAATTAATTTTGATTTTAGATTTTTTTCTTTTAATTTATTATGAATTAAAACCATTGCTTTTTTGATTATATCCGCACTAGTGCCTTGAATCGGTGTATTTAAAGCCATTCGTTCTCCGGATTGTCTAATCATATAGTTAGTATTTTTTAATTCATCAATAATTCTTTTACGATTAAATAATGTTTTTGCATAACCGCATTCATATGCTTTTTTTATTGTACTATCCATATATTCTTTAATACCAGGATATGTTTTTAAATATTCATCGATGAATTGTTTAGCATCTTTATTTGATATATTTAAATTTTCTGATAATCCAAAACTACTAATACCATAAATAATACCAAAGTTAACTGCTTTAGCAATTCTTCGCATTTCTTTAGTAACTACATCAGTTTTGAAAATATCCGAAGCAGTTTTACTGTGGATATCTAAATCATTATTAAATGCATCAATTAATGCTTCGACATTGGCCATATGGGCTAAGATACGTAATTCTATTTGTGAATAATCACCACTTATAATAACTGAATTAGGTGAAGGTATAAAAGCTTTTCTAATTAATCTACCATATTCTGTTCTAATAGGAATATTTTGTAAATTAGGTTCGATACTAGATAATCTACCTGTTCTTGTTAGTGTTTGCGTATAAATTGTATGAATTTTACCACCTTTAATCGTACTAATTAAACCTTCAACATAAGTTGTATATAATTTATTTAACATTCTATATTCTAATATTTTTTCAATTATTGGATGTTTGTTAACTAATTTATTTAAAACATCAACTGCTGTAGAATAACCTGTTTTTCCTTTTTTACCATGAGGTAAATTTAATCTTTCAAATAATATTTCACCTAATTGTTGAGGTGAGGATATATTAAATGAAGTACCGGCCAAATTATAAATTTCTTTACTTAAAATTTCTAATTTGATTTTAATTTCATTGCCCATTTCATTTAAAATATCTTTATCAACTACCACACCATCATATTCCATATCACCCAAAACATAAGTTAATGGAATTTCAATTTCTTTATATAGTTCTTCCATATTTTCTTCTTTTATTTTGTTTAGTAATTCATCTTTTACTTCATAAATAAACTTTGCTTTATTAACTACTATTTTAGATATATCTTCTTGTTTTAAAACATTTTCATAAAAAGGAATATTATAATTAAATTGATTAGCTAAATAAGCAATATCATCTTTAGTGTTATATTCTAATAAAGATGCGGCTATCATTAAATCATTTTTTATATCAGGTAATTTTATGTTTTTATATTTCAAAGAAACGTAAAGTTTTTTTAAATCATATGTATATATATCTAATCTATTTAAAAAATCTAAATTAGTAATGTTTTTTATATAATAAGCAACATCTTTATTATATATTCCTATACCTATAATATTAGAATTGTGATAATTTGTGCCATCTAATTCTAAATAAATAGCACATTCTTTATTAATTTTTATTTTACTTACATCATCAATAATAGTTATATTTATATCTTCTTCTTTTTTCTTTTCTTTTTTCAAGAATGAATAAAATTCTAGTTCTTCATAAATACTATTTAATTTATCAGTGCTACCCAAGTATTTTAATTCATCAATATTTATATCAATGGGTACATTTTTATAAATGGTTGCTATTTCATAACTCATATAAGCATTATCTTTATCATTTACTAATTTTTCTTTTGTTTTTCCTTTTATTTCGTCAATATGTTCATATATACCATCTAATGTTTTATATTCTTGTAATAATTTTAAAGCAGTCTTTTCCCCTATTCCTTTAACTCCAGGAATATTATCTGAAGCATCACCCATTAATGCTTTTAAATCAATAATGTTAATTGGCTTAATCCCATATTCTTTCATAAATGTATCTTCATTATATCTTAAATAATCTTTTTGTTTTAATAATTTGATGTCTATATCATTACTTATTAATTGTAGTAAATCTTTATCGCTACTAATTATTGTACCTATAAAATTAGGATCATTATTACAATATTCGGCAAATGTTCCAATTATATCATCTGCTTCATAATTATCTACCTCATAATATTTAATCCCCATTGCATTTAACAATTCTTTAGCTTTTGGAAATTGTAATTTCAATTCATTAGGTGTTTCGATTCTACCTTGTTTATAAAAATCGTATTTATCGTGTCTAAATGTTTTTCCTCTATCAAATGCTACCATTATATAAGTTGGCTTTTCTTCTTCAATTATTTTATGTATCATATTGGCAAACCCAAATAAAGCATTAGTAGGAAACCCTTTGCTATTTTTCATAAAATTTCCATTATAAGCTGTAGCATAATAACTTCTAAATAATAGATTATTACCATCAACTAATATTATCTTTTCCATAACTTTTCACCTTTAATTATTATATCATATATAAATAAAAAAAGGGGCTGTCGCAAAATTAAATGATTAATTTTGCTT
Organism: uncultured Bacilli bacterium; assembly: GCA_944332725.1. Lineage (GTDB taxonomy): Bacteria > Bacillota_I > Bacilli_A > RF39 > UBA660 > Faecisoma. The sequence continues at coordinate 35 of CALVKO010000011.1, read as the reverse complement.
CAGTTTTTTCTTAAGAAAAATAAAAGCGTACCGGG
>CALVKO010000010.1 GCA_944332725.1 uncultured Bacilli bacterium | reverse complement strand
ACACTAGAAATTCTTGCTTTTTTATTTTTCGCATCTATTTTTATAGAATTTTACTTCACACCAGAAATCCTAGAACCGGCATTTTTTGTAAAATCGATATAATTAATTTTTATAATTTACATCATATTTTGAAGTTTTATTAAGTAAATCATCTAGTATAGAAGAATTATCTCTTGGTAGTTCTTCATTTTTTATTGCTAGTTTATATTCATTTATTTTATTTACTATATAATTATATTTAGTATCAACTTCCTTATTGTTTAAAATATCATTCATAACATCATCATCAATATTACCAAGAGGAATTAAGGAATCTTCATTAGGACCAATTATAATTAAAGAATCATTATAATAAAAAGTACTTGCTAGAACAATATAATATTCCCCATCATTTAAAAATTTAAAACCATTATTAGAAGCATCAAATGTGTAACTTTTTTTATCTTTATTTATACCACCAAAATGCGTTAATTCAACATCATTTACTAATTCTCCTTTTAAATTATAAATAACATCAACATCATATACAGTATATGGGTGATAAATTGTTTTTTTAAAGATAAATTTTTTTACTTCAGTTGGATTAAAGTAGTCAGTTCTTAAAATATTATTTATTTTAGCTATAAAAACATATTTACTAATGGCTACAGCTTTATTAGGCGTACTGGTATCATAAACATAACTGCTATATACATAGTTTACCGGTAGACCATTATAATATGAAGTGTTTTCTTTTTTTTGAAATGCAATAAAAATTATTATTGTATAAGCTAAAATAGGTAAAAGTATGTAAGCAAAATTAATACTTTTTTTATTTAATTTGTTAATAATTTGATTATAATTATTTTCTTTATTTATTTTTTTATTAAAAATAATTGGAAATAAATTTTTCATCTCATTCTCCTTTATAAGTATTTTTTAACTCTTTTAATGTTCTATATAAATAATTTTTTACATTTGATTCATTAATATTTAAATGTTTAGATATTTCTTTTATCGTTAAAGATTCTATATAATATAAATAAAATATTTTAAATATGATAATGTCTTTATTTTTTAAGTACTTCCATATTTCTTCTAAATTATCTTTATCAACAATATTTTTTTCAATATTAATGTTATTTTTTAAATTATTTATTTCCGCTTTGGTAAATAAATTTTTAATCTTATAAGATAATCCATAATATTTATTAATTTTATTTTTTGCTATGCCTATAACATATTGATTGATATTTTCTATATTATTATTTTTTAATAATTGTTTATATAAAGCAATATAGATATCTTGAATTATATCATTTACATCATCGATGTTATTACATTTACACACTACATATTTAACAACTATATCATAAGTTTTATCGTATATTTCATTAAATTCATTTAAATATTTAATCATTTTACCACCTTACATTATTATAGTTCTTTATTTATTATAAAAAGTTTCAAAGTTATAATAATTATATAATAAAATTGTTAATTTTAAAATGTTAATAAAATTATATTTAAGACATAATTATATTAAAGCGATTGACAAAAATAATGATTAGTGATATAGTACACAAAAAAAGAGTGGAAAAAGGAGATTAATATGGGAAATATTATATTAACTGGAGATAGACCAACAGGAAGATTACATTTAGGACATTTAGTTGGATCATTATCTCAAAGAGTCCAATTACAAAATTCAGGTATGTATGATGAAATGTATATAGAAATTGCAGATTCACAAGCAACAACTGATAATTCAGGAAATATTCAAAAAGTAAAGGATAATGTTATAGAAGTTGCATTAGATTATTTATCATGTGGAATAGATCCAAAAAAATGTACAATTTTTTTACAATCAGAAGTTCCAGAATTGAGTGATTTAACATTCTATTATATGAATTTAGTTACTGTTGCAAGATTACAAAGAAATCCAACTGTAAAACAAGAAATTGTGTATAGAGGATTTCAAAATACACTGCCAGTAGGATTTATGACTTATCCTATTAGTCAAGCCGCAGATATAACAGCATTTGATGCAAATATAATTCCAGTCGGTGATGACCAATTACCAATGATAGAACAAACTAGAGAAATAGTTCGTACGTTTAATAGACTATATGGTGATACATTGGTTGAACCACAAGCTGTTTTACCACAAAATATTGCCTGTCATAGGTTACCAGGCACTGATGGTCAATCTAAAATGAGTAAATCAATTGGTAATTGTATTTATTTAGCAGATAGTAAAGAAGAAGTAAAAAGAAAAGTAATGGGAATGTTTACTGATCCAAATCATTTAAGAGTACAAGATCCAGGTGTAACTGAGGGCAATCCAGTGTTTATATACCTTTCAGCTTTTTCAAAAGATAAACATTTTGAAAAATATTTTAAAAATCCAGAAACTGGAGAAATTGAGTATAAAAATTTAGATGAATTAAAAGCTCATTATGAACGTGGCGGTTTAGGAGATATGAAGGTCAAAAAATTTTTAAACTATGTTTTGGAAGATACTTTGGCTCCAATTAGAGCTAGAAGACACAAATTGGAAAAACATATACCAGAAGTTTATCAAATTTTGTTTGAGGGAAGTGAGAAAGCAAGATTAAAAGCTTCTAAAACACTTGCTAGAGTTAAGGCTGCTATCGGTTTAGATTATAGAAATGATTATGAATTAATAAATAGTCAAGTTGAAAAATATGCTGAATTACATACCCAATCTGAAACTGAAAAAAAAACTAAAAAATTATAATTTAAGAATGTGATAATAAATTAGTTAATATAAATAAATTATAGGAGTTGATAATCAAATGCCTAGTTGGCCAATTCATTTATCAATAGCTAAAAAAGTAAATGAAAAATTAAAACTTAATAAAGATTTATTTTATTATGGTAATTTAATTCCTGATGTTGATAAAAATTCATCAATTAATCGTTATCAAGCCCATTATTATGATAAAAATCTACCATATTTCAACTGCCCTAAAGAACATATGATAAATATTGATTTGTTTTTGAAAGATTACAAAGATAATCTATCTAATCCATTAATTTTAGGTTATTATTGCCATTTGCTTGCAGATTATTATTATAACTTAAAAGTTTACACAACAAAATGGGTATGTGATGAAGAAAACAATATTATAGGAATTAAATTAAAAAATAATAAAATAGTAAGCCTTGATAAAGAAGATAAAAAAAATTTAAGAAAAAAATATAAACATGGTGATTTTGAACTTTATGGAAAATATATATTTAATACAATAGAAATACCAACTAATTCAGAAATAATTAAAGATAACATAAAATATTTAAAAGATAATTTGTTAACTGATGAATTAGTTGATTATCGAATAAAATATTTAAAAACAGACTTTATAAAAAACAATAAATTAACTTTAAAAGAACGATTAATAAAAAATAATTATAAAATATTTACTAAGACAGAATTAGATAAAATGTTAGAAGAATGCGTTAATTTAATTATTGAAAAAATAAATGATATAGGAGAATTAAAGTGAACAAATTTGTTAAAGTAATGTTTGGTAATAAAGGTGCTAATTATGAATATAAAATAGGTGAAGTAAATGTTTCAAATAATTGGAATCCAACTGCTACCAGTGGCAAAGATTTTGGTGGATTTAATTATACTACTATTGATTGTTTGTTAAGATGGCTTCATAGAGGAGATACTATATATGATGTTGAAGTACCAAAAGATGAAGAAAATATAAAAATAGAAGGTGCTACTACAATATATAGATGTAATAAAATAATGTTAACCAATCCAAGAAAAATGACTGATGAAATTGCATTAGAAATTTATAAAATTTCAAACATTCCTGAGAAATCTTATTATAAAGCATTAGGAGCAGTATCATTAATGAATTATAGAAAAACTGCATTAGCTATTTTAAAGGATAAAGTAAATAAAAATAATATCAATTTAGTACTAGAAGAATGGAATGATTTTATACAAAATGGTGGCGATGGAAATAGAATTGCATCAAATGATACTGTAGTTTATATTGATAAAGAATTAAATAAAATTTCTAAAGGTTAAATATACTTTTAGATTTTTTTATAGTATAATTATTACAGGTGTAGTTTATGAAGTTAAAAAGAGTTTTAAAATCATTATTAGTGTTTTTAATTGTTACAATAGGAGTATATGCTTTATATTTTAATAAAAAATTAGTAAGTGAATTTGATAAAATAGAACAACCTATTGATGAAATTATTGATAATCAAGAAACAATTATTGATGATGAAAATGATAGTTTAGAAGATAATAATGAAGTTATTGATAATGATGAAAAAAATCAAGATAATCAAGTTGAAGATAATAATAAAAATGACAAAGATGAACAACAAAACAGTGATTCAAACAAAGAAGAAGTTATCGATAAAGTAGAGATAAATAAACCTGTTGAAAACAAACCAACTGATGATGAAATTAAAGAATCAGTTTAAGAACAATTAAACAATTTAGATTCAGCCTTAAAATTATATCCTAGTAATTTCTTTAAAGAAATGAAAGATAATGATATGGCTTTAACAATTTTATTAATCGATAAGGTTAGCGATAATTCATTTGCTGGATTAACTGATAGAAATTTACTTTATAATATTAAAATTTTAATAACGACTAACGATTTTATTCAAAGAACAATTCATCACGAAATTATGCATTATATTGAATCTTATGTAGAAATAAAAAATTATCCTGATGATGCTTTTAAAGATTGGTCAAATTATAATGGTAATGAATTTACTTATGGGGTTTTTGATAGTAGTAAAGTTTATAATCAAATAAATAATAAATACAACACTAATTTTGTTAATAGTTATGCCCAAACTAATCGTGATGAAGATATTGCTTCTACCTTTGAAGATATTATGACAAGAGCATATAAACTAGTTGGATGTTATGATGTTGGTTCACCAATATATAATAAAGTAGTATTAATAAATAAAGTATTGGAAGATACATATGAATGTGTTAAAATAGGTGGTAATTATCAGTGGAATAGATTTATTAGATAATAAAAGTTGTTTATGTGTTATACTATATATTGAATGAGGTGAAAAGAATGAATGATAAGTATCATTTAACAGAAGAACAAAATTTGTCTTTCATTAAAAATAATTTAATTTTAATTATATATAACAGTGCAAGATTAGAAGGTATTAATACTACTTATCCTGATACTAAAACTATATTAGATGGGGTTAATGTTCCAAGTTTAAAACTTGATGAAATAAATTGTATCTTAAATTTAAGAGATGCTTGGAATTATGTATTAACTAATATTGATAGCAAAATTAATTTAGAATTTATTTGTAAGGTAAATTCATATGTTTCTAGAAATGAATCTTTGGAATGGGGAGTTTTAAGAAATGGTAAAGTAGGTATTAATGGTGTGGATTATATACCTGATATTCCAATTAAAGAAGAGGTTGTTAATAATATAAACAAAATTTTAGAAAAAAAAATATTACAAAAAAAGCAATCGATTTAATGCTTTATTTAATGCGTAGTCAAATATTTTGGGATGGTAATAAAAGAACTAGTATGATAATTGCAAATAAAATATTGATTGAAAGTGGTTGTGGCATTATAACTGTTAAAGAAGAAAATATTAATGAATTTAATACATTACTTACCGAATATTATAATATTAATAATAAAAATAAAATTGTTGATTTTTTATATGAAAATTGTATTTTTGGATTAGAAATAAATAATTAAACTTTTATTTTTTAAGTAGAAGTTTTTTTCTATAAAATAAAATTTATGTTGTAATCGAAGTTACCATATGATATACTTTTGTTAAATAAAAAAAGCTGCCAAAGCAGCTACAAAATGTTTTTAGGGTTAAACCTTTATTTTAACCTATGTCATCTTAAATGGTATTAAGACGATATAATTATATCAAAAAATAGGAGGTATGTCAATGAAAAAATATAATATTGGTTTAGATATTGGTACAACATCAGTAGGATGGGCTGTTGTAGAGGTAGGAACACAAAAAATAATAAAAAAAGGAAGAAGTAGTGCAGGTAAAAACTTTCAAAATAGTCCAACAAATAATCGAAAAGCGTTATGGGGAGTTAGACTTTTTGATAGTGCAGATACGGCAGAAGCAAGAAGAATGAAAAGATCAACTAGAAGACGATATGACCGTAGAAGAGAAAGAGTAAAATTATTACAGGAAGAATTCAAAGATGAAATAGATAAAATTGACATTAATTTTTATAATAAGTTAAAACTTTCAAAATATAGTGAAAATGATATTGAAAATAAAAAAATTAAATTAACTGAAGTAGAAAAAAATTTAATTAAGAAATATAATATGCAATATCCAACAATTTATCATTTAAGAAATAAATTAGTTGAGAGTAATGACAAAGAAGATATTAGATTGGTATATTTAGCTATTCATCATATAATAAAATATAGAGGAAATTTTAATTATGAAGGAAAAAATTTTGATGTAGAATCTATCGATATTAATAAACAATTTTTTAATGTTTTAACTAATTTGAGAGATTATATATATGAATTAGGAATTCCAGAAAATATATCTATTGAACAAAATGGTATAGATTTTGAATCTATTATTTTAAAAAATAAAGGAAATGATTTAAAAAATATTTTAGATAAATATTTAAATAATTACACAAATAATAATAATTTTACAAAATCGTTTATAAATATGATTCTTGGGAAAACATTTAGTCTGAAAAAAATGTTTTTAATAGAATCTGATAATGATATTAAAATAAGTTTTGAGCAAAATATAGATGATGAAAAACAAAGTAAAATAGAAGAATTTTTAACTGAAAAAAATGATATATTAATTGAAATGAAAAAATTATATGATTCAATATCTTTAAAAAAATTATTTGGAAATAGCAAATGTGGAAATATTTCAAAGTTAATGATTGATAAATATGAAAATCATAAAAAAGATTTAAAAATTTTAAGAGAAATTTTTAAAACAACAAAATATTATAATGATATATTTCAAATTAATAATTGTTTATATGGACAGTATATAAGAAATAAAATAACATTAGAAGAATTTTGTAAAAAAATTTTAAATTATATTCAAAATGTTATTGAAGATACAAAAAAAGAAGAATTATACAACAAAATAAAACTAAAAATTGAAAATTTAGATTTTTTACCCCGAATAACAGATATAAACAATAGTATATATCCATATCAATTGAATAAAAATGAATTAATTAAAATAATAGAGAATCAAGGTAAATATTATCCATTTTTATTAGAAAAAATAAATGATGATTATAAAATTGTAAAATTACTAGAATTTAAAATACCTTATTATGTTGGACCTTTGGTTTCTAAGGAAAAAAGTAATTTTGCTTGGTTAGAAAGGAAACAAACAAATGTTAAAATTACTCCATATAATTTTGATGAAGTTATAGATAAATCTTTAACTGCTGAAAATTTTATCAAGAGAATGATTAGGCACTGTACATATTTATTAGATGAATATGCACTTCCTACTAATTCAATATTATATTCTAAATTTAAAGTTATTAATGAGTTAAAGCAAATAAAAATTAATAATATTAAATTAGCAAATAATAAAGAATTATTATATAAAATATACGAAGAATTATTTTTAAAAACTCCTGGTATTATTACAAATAATAAATTAAAAAAATATTTATATTCAATTAAAGATACTTCAATGTATGGGATGAATATAACAATTACAGGTTATTCATCAGATGACAAATTTGCTAATAACATGCAATCATATATAGATTTTTTTGGAACAAACGGAATATTTGACAATATAAAATATATTGATATTGCAGAGCAAATTATCGAATGGATAACAATTTTTGAAGATAAAAAAATATTAAAAGAAAAAATTGTGCAAAACTATTCATTTTTAACAGAAGAGCAAATTAATAAAATTTTAAAATTTCAATATAATGGTTGGGGAAATTTATCAAAAAAATTATTATTAACAAAGTATTATAAAGATAAAAAAGATGGAGTATATAAATCTATAATGGATTTATTATTAGAAACATCAGAAAATTTTATGCAAATTATAAATAATGATGAATATAAATTTCAAAAAATGATCAAAGAAAATAATAATTATTCTAAAAGTGATATTATTAATTATGATTTGGTCGAAAATTTAGCAACATCTCCAGCAACAAAAAAAGGAATTTATCAATCATTGTTAGTAATAAAAGAAATAGTTACTTATATGGGGTGCGAACCTGAAAATATTATAATTGAGATGGCTCGTACTGAAGAAAAAACAAAAAAAAGAAAAGATACAAGAAAAGATAAATTATTAAAGATTTATAATGAGCATATTAATGATAAAAATTTAATTGAAAAATTAAATAAAGTTGAAAATTTAAATAATTTAAAAGAGTATCTTTATTATATACAAGAAGGAAAATGTTTGTATTCTGGAGAAGCAATTACAAATTTAAATGAATGTGATATTGATCACATTATTCCAAGAACTCTTATAAAAGATAATTCAATTGATAATTTAGCATTAGTTTATTCAAAGTATAACAAAGAGAAATCTGCTTCATTTGTTGTTCCAAAAAGCTATCGTAAGCAAATTAGTTGGTGGGAAAGATTAAGAAAAATAGGATTAATATCACCTAAAAAATTTTATAATTTAACACGAGAAGAATTTAAAGATGAAGATATAAAACAATTTATTAATCGACAACTGGTTGAAACTAGACAAATTACAAAGCATGTTGCTAACATATTAAATGAAATTTATAAAAAAACAAATGTTATTTATTTAAAATCTTCGTTATCACATAACTATCGTGAAAAATTTGAGTTGTATAAATATCGTGATTTAAATGATTATCACCATGCCCATGATGCATATTTAGCAGCAGTTATTGGTGAATATAAGGAAAAATATTTAAAAGAAAATATAAACTTTGATGATTTAAAACAATTATCCCAAGTTCTTACAGATATGAATCTTAAAGATGAAATTAAATATGGGTATGTTATAAATAGTTTTGATAAAAATGTTTTTAATTTTTTATGCAATAATATAGAATTTGACATAGATAAATTTAATAAAACTGTTGAATTGAATTTATATAGAAATGACATTATAATTTCTAGAAAAACAGAAATAAGAACTGGGGAATTTTATAAGCAAACTATTTTAGAAAAAGGAAAAGGAAAAATTAGAATTAAGAAAAATATGCCTGTTGAAATATATGGGGGATACACAAATTTAAATTTTGCATATTTAACTTTGATTGAATGTAAAAGAAAAAACAAAATAATTGGAGTTCCAATCATTAATTATAAAACTAATACAGTTGCTAATTATTTATCAGAAATTTTGAAAACAAAAGATTATAAAATTATCAAAGAAATAATACCTTTTAATGTTGAATTAAAATATAAAAATCATGATGTATGTTTTACTGGAAATTCTGAAATGATGAATAATCATCAATTGAAAATAAAGAAAAAAGATATGATAAAGTATAAATATTTATTAAATTATATATTTAATAATAGCACATATAATCTTAACAAAGAAACAATAAGTGATTTGGCAAATGATTTGATAAATTACTTAATTAATTTAAAATCCGAATATCCATTATATAAAGACAAATTGCAAATGATAAAAGATAAAGGTATAATTTATGATCTTCCATTACAAGAAAAAATTACATATATTAAAAAAATTATTATTATGCTTTCGGCAGGGAAAACTAATTCTAATTTAAAAGATATAGGTTTAACCGATAGAGAAGGTAGAATAACTTTTACTAATGTTGAACACGGATGTATTATATTTAAATCAGTTACAGGAATATGGGAAGATAAGTATGAGTTTTAGAACTGTTGTAATTCAAAAACAATCAAAGTTAAATTATAAAAATAAATTTCTTGTTGTAAAACAAGAAAATGATGAAAAATATATTCATTTATCTGAAATAGATACAATTATAGTAGATTCTATATCTGTATCTATTTCTGCTTATTTATTAAAAGAATTATCAGATAATAAAATTAATATTATATTTTGTGATGAAAAACATAATCCATTTGGAGAATTAAAATCATTTTATTCTAAACATAATACAAGTAAAAAAATATTAGAACAAATTAATTGGTCAAAAGATAAAAAAGACTATATTTGGATGAGAATAATCAAAAATAAAATAATTAATCAATCTTTATTATTAAGAAAATTTCATTCAGATAAATATGAATTATTATTAAGTTATTCTGATACTGTAAAAAGTAATGATAAAACTAATAGAGAAGGTCATGCTGCAAAAGTATATTTTAATTCTTTATTTGGAAAAGGTTTTAATAGAGGAATGGATGTTCCAATTAATTCTGCTTTAAATTATGGATATGCTATATTATTATCTAATTTTAGTAAAGAAATAGTTAGTAATGGTTATTTAACACAATTAGGAATCCATCATAAAAATGAATTTAATGAATTTAATTTAAGTTGTGATTTAATGGAACCATTTAGAGTAATTATTGATAATTTTGTTTATTTTAATAGTGAAAAAAATTTTGATTTGGAATATAAAATGAATATTGTTAATTTATTTAATAATAAATTTATTTATAAAAATAAAAAATATACATTAAAAGATATAATAAAAATGTATGTTAAAAATACATTAGAAAGTTTAGATAATGAAAATTACGAGGATTTTATTTTTTATGAGGGATAAGAAAATGAGAGTAATGGTATTTTTTGATTTACCGAATGTTTTTAATAAAGATAAAAGAAACTATATGTTATTCAGAAAATTTTTAATTAAAGAAGGTTTTATTATGATGCAAGAATCAGTATATTCAAAATTAGTTTTAAATACCCAGCAATCTTTATTTTTAATAAATAAAATAAAAATCAATGCCCCTTCTAAAGGGATAATTCAAGTACTTACAATAACTGAAAGACAATATGCACAAATTAAATTTATAGCAGGTAAAATAGAAACAAAAATAATAGATAATGATGAAAGATTGATAATATTATGAGAATGAAAATTGACTATTTTGATAATTTAATTGAATTTGATTATGAATATATAAATGTAATAGAAATAGAAAATAAAAATTATTTTTATCGTTTTGTTCAAGATGTTAATTTATTATTAAATAATTTATGTGATGAAATACATTTTTTTGAAAATATAAATGAACTAAATATGAGTGATAAAATTAGTGTTTATGTTGATTATTTTAATTTTAATTTTGATAATAAAAAAAATTTAATTAGTAAATATATAGTTGATAATATATCAGATTTAGAAAAAAGCAATTTACTAAAATATTATAATAAATTTTATAATTACTATTTAAAAGTTTTAAATAATATAGAAATTCCATTAAATATAGATGAAGATATAAATATAGATAATATAATAAAAAATATGAAATCTATAATAAAAATTAAACAAACTTTGCTTGATAATTTATTGTTATTAATAGATGTCGAAAAAATATTAAAAAATAATAAAATTATATTTTTCATTAATCTTAAACAATATTTATCTAATAATGAATTAATTGAATTATATAAATATTCTATATATAATCAAATACACATTTGTTTAATAGATTCGCAATCATATAAAAGAAAATTAAAATATGAAAAAAAACTAAATATTGATGAAGATTTAGAAGAATTTATGATATAATGTTTTTAGATGACATAAATTCCATTTAAGAAACATTAATTTGTTATATACGGCATAGTTTTAATTTGAGGTTTTAGAACTATGTCATCTTAAATGGTATTAAAACACAATTTATCGAGTCAGAATACTACGATGGGTTTTAGAACTATGTCATCTTAAATGGTATTAAAACTGTAGATTCAACTAATCCAAGTGAAATATTGTTTTAGAACTATGTCATCTTAAATGGTATTAAAACATGGCGTTGCTACGATTTTAGCAGGTATTTGTTTTAGAACTATGTCATCTTAAATGGTATTAAAACTGAAAACTTTATGAAGAAAGTTAAACATCGGTTTTAGAACTATGTCATCTTAAATGGTATTAAAACTGAATCTACACTCATATAAATAGCACCTATGTTTTAGAACTATGTCATCTTAAATGGTATTAAAACGTGTATCAGGAATAATTAAAAACCATAACTGTTTTAGAACTATGTCATCTTAAATGGTATTAAAACAAGTGAATTCTATGTGTTTGAATGTACTTAGTTTTAGAACTATGTCATCTTAAATGGTATTAAAACCGATACTACAATATTTTCACTTGAATAGTTGTTTTAGAACTATGTCATCTTAAATGGTATTAAAACACCATAAAAATCTTCTGCTGATGTTTTATCGTTTTAGAACTATGTCATCTTAAATGGTATTAAAACTATAAACATATCAAGTTGGCTATTAGAGGTGTTTTAGAACTATGTCATCTTAAATGGTATTAAAACTACATACTTGAGTGATTGCTACCTAGAAGAGTTTTAGAACTATTTCATCTTAAATGGTATTAAAACTAATGAACTTTATGAAATCAACAGCATATAGTTTTAGAACTATGTCATCTTAAATGGTATTAAAACAATGGTTTAGCCGTTGAATGTACTCCTAAAGTTTTAGAACTATGTCATCTTAAATGGTATTAAAACTAAAATTCTTCAAACTGCATAGGCACTACAGTTTTAGAACTATGTCATCTTAAATGGTATTAAAACAAAAGAATTATTAGAAATATTAGATAATAAGTTTTAGAACTATGTCATCTTAAATGGTATTAAAACAAGCAAAACTTTAGCAAAAGAATTTTATAAGTTTTAGAACTATGCTATCTTTAATTATAATAAATTGACATTTAAATTATTAAATGATATTATATTAGCGTGGTAAAAGAGGTGATTTTATGTTAAAAGCAAGTGTAGTTGCAAAGTATTTTTTGTCAAAAGATCCTAAAAGATTATTATTTAATAATAATGTTGTAAAAATAAATAATACAAAATCATATGAAGGAAATATAAGATTAAATAAATATCTTTTTCTAACACAAGTTGTTTATTTAGCAAAATATTCAAAAAAATTAATATATGATGATTTTGTTGCTTATGTGAATGGACCTGTTGTAAAAAATATTATTAATGATTATTCAATTATGTCATCAAAAAATGAAATAATCGATTTACCTTCTAACATAAAGGCTTTTTTAGATAAAATATATGAAGCATTAGAAAATGCAACATATGAAGAATTAATTGAAATAACTCATGAGGATCCAGAATGGATTAGATTAAGTCAAGATGTGTATAATGCTCCTATAATGAATTTAGAAAAAAATATTGATATTTATAAAGAAAGATATAAAGGATTAATAGAGGCATTAAAAATTTAGATCAGCAATTAGAAATAGGACAAGTATTATGGCTTAAAGTAAGGTATCAAATAGATATTGTATCTATTGTTAAACATCCGATGATTATTTCTAAAATTGAAAAAGATTATATTGAAGTAATTGCTATTGATAAAACAAAAGGTAAGTTACATCAACTTTTTCACAATTATAATTATTATTTAAATTGTAGTAATCCAAAAGAAACTGTAATTTTTGAAGATAGTTATGCTCAATTGAATACTAAATTAACTATTGATAATATAGAAGAATTAAAATATTTTAGAAAAACATTAGACAAACTATCAAATAAAAAATTACAAGAATTATTAAAAAAATATGAAGAATATCATAATAGTAATGTTCTAGATGAAAAAAGAATAGTCCATATGAATAAAGAAGAAATTTTAAAGTTAAATGAAGAAATTTTAATAAAATCATAAAACTTTTACTTTTTAAGTAGAAGTTTTATTTGTATGTTATAATAATTAAAGGAGGTTAGCTATGAAAGATAATACTTTATTAATAATACCTAATGAAATAAAAGAAGAAATGATTTTAAAAATAACTAGTGAAAATAATTTATTAGATATTAAATATATTTCATTAGAAGAATTATATAAAAAGTTTTTTAACTATGATATTAAAGCAATTTATTATTTAATGGATAAATATAATTTTAAATATGAAGTTGCTAAGGTATATTTAGATAATATGTTTTATGTTAAAGATGATTTTGATGATGATAAATTAAAGTTATTATTAAAGTTAAAAGATGAAGTAAAAGATTATATTATTACTAGTAAAATTGATGTTTACAAAAATAGAAATATAGTTGTTTATGATTATGAATTAAGTAAATTTGATCTTAATTTATTAAAAAAAATAAGCAATAATATTGAAGTTATAAAAGAAAAATCAAAATATAAACATCGTAAAATTTATCAGTTTAAAACATTAGAAAAAGAAGTAGAATTTGTTTTTGATAAAATAGTTGGTTTATTAAAAAATAATATAAATATCAATAATATTAAATTAATAGTTAGTAATGATTATTATAATACTTTAAAAAGAATGAGCAGTTTTTATAATATTCCGATTGAAATACCAAGTAATACTAAATTAAGTGATACTTTAGTTGGTTCTTATTTTATTAAAAATTATAATCAAAATATCATAGAAGAAGTAAAAAACAAATTTAATGATGTCGAATTAATTAATAAATTAATTGATATTGTTAATAAATATGTCGAATTAGATTTTAATGAAGCTAAAGATTTAATTATTTATGAAGTTAAAAATTGTAAAATTAAAGATATAGAATTAAAAAACAGTATTAAATTAATAACTTTTGATAATTTAATAAGTGATGATGATTATGTATTTATTTTAGGATTCAACTATGGAGTTATACCAAATATTTATAAAGATGAAGATTTTTTGTCTGATAAAATAAAAGAAAAAATAGGTTTATTAACATCAAAAGAAAAGAATATTTATGAAAAAGAAAAGATAATTAATAAAATAAATAATATTAAAAATTTAACTATTTCTTATAAATTAAAAAATAACAATGAAGAATATACAATATCTAATTTAAATGATATTTTAAAATTAGAAGTAATCGATAGTGATATTGATAGTTTTAAATCGGATATTTATAACAAAATAAAATTAACGTCTTCTTTAGATAAATTAGTTAAATATAATATTAAAGAAAATAATTTATCTAAATTATTTAGTAATTATCAAGATATTAATTATATGAAATATGATAATAGATACACTAACATTGATAAAAATGATTTTAATAAATTTATCAATAATAAAATAACTTTATCTTATTCAAGTTTAGATAATTATTTTAAATGTGGATTTAAGTATTATTTAAATAATGTTTTAAGAATATTACCATATGAAGAAACTTATTATACTGTTTTAGGTAACTTGTATCATTATGTTTTATCTAATGCTTTTTTAGATAATTTTGATTTAGATAAATGTTATAACGAATTTTTAAGCAAACAAAAATATGAGTTTAATAATATGGAAAAGTTTTTTATTAAAAAAGCCAAAGATGAATTAATTTTTATTATCGATACGATAAAAAAACAATATAAAGATACTAATTTAAATAATGCTTTTTATGAAAAAAAAGTATTTGTCGATAAGAGTACTAATGTTAAAGTAACTTTTATGGGGGTAGTTGATAAGCTATTATATAAAGAAGAAAATGACAAAACAATTGTCTGTATTGTCGATTATAAAACAGGTAATACCGATATAAATATCGATTATGCGAAATATGGTCTTAGTTTACAATTACCAATTTATTTATATTTAAGTAAAAATATGAATTTGAAAAATGTGGAAGTAGCCGGTTTTTATTTACAAAAAATACTAAATAATGAAATAAAGAAAGATAATAAACATACTTATTTAGAATTAAAAGAAGATAATTTAAAACTAGTTGGTTATACTAATGACAATTTAGATATTTTAGAAAAATTAGATAAAAATTATGAAAATAGTAATTTTATAAAATCATTAAAAACAACATCTAAAGGTTTTAGTAGTTATTCTAAAATGATTAATAATGAAGAAATTGATAATTTAATTAATTTAGTTGATAATAAAATAACTGAAGCAAGAGATGAAATATTAGATACTAATTTTATGATTAATCCTAAAAAAATTGATAATAAGAATATTGGTTGTGAATATTGTGAATTTAGAGATGTTTGTTATAGAAAAGAAAATGATATTGTTATATTAGAAAGTGGTGATCAAAATGCCTAAATGGACTAAAGAACAAAGTGAAGCCATATATAAAGATAATACTAATATAATAGTAAGTGCTGGAGCGGGAAGTGGGAAAACAGCAGTATTAAGTGAAAGAGTTATAACTAAATTAAAAAATGGTATCCATATTAATGAGTTATTACTTCTAACATTTACTAAAGCAGCTGCTAAAGAAATGAAAGAAAGAATAAGAAACAAAATAATCGAAAATAATTTATTAGATGAATTAGATATGATTGATGCATCTTATATTACAACATTTGATAGTTTCGCTTTATCAATAGTAAAAAAATACCATTACTTATTAAATGTATCAAAAAATGTTAATGTCATTGAAGAAGATATTTTAAAAATAAAAAGAAAAGAAATGTTAGATGAAATATTTGAAAATAGATATTTAAATGATGATAAATTTATAAAATTAATTAATGATTTTTGTGTTAAAGATGATAAAGATATTAGAAATCAGATTTTAACTATCAATTCCAAATTAGATATGTTACCTAATAAAAAAGAATATCTAGAGAATTATGACTATTTTAGTGATTATGCAATTAATAAAAATGTCAATGATTATATTTTACTATTGCGAAAAAGAATTGATAACATAAGTAATTTGTTAAGTGAATTAAGTGATTGTGTAGATTCTAATTATATGGAAAAATTAGATTTAACTAATTTATTAAATAGTTTTGATTATGAATCTATTAAAGAAAATGCTTTAATTAAATTACCAATGTTACCACGCAACAGTTTAGAAGAAGCAAAAAAAACAAAAGAAAAATTAAAAAAAGTATTAGATGAAATAAATGAATTATGTGTTTATGAAAATACTTCTGAAATAAAAAATTCAATTTTAAAAACTAAAGATTATGTTGATGTTATAATTTCAATAATTTTAGAGTTAGAGGAAAAAATACACAAATTCAAATTTGAAAACGATGCTTATGAATTTACCGATATTGCATTACTAGCAATAAAAATAGTAAAGGAAAACAAAAGTGTAAGAGAAGAAATAAAAAATAATTTTAAAGAAATAATGATTGATGAATATCAGGATACTAATGATTTACAAGAAGAATTTATTAAATATATTGCTGATGATAATGTTTATATGGTAGGAGATATTAAACAATCTATTTATCGCTTTAGAAATGCTAATCCTAATATCTTTAAAAATAAATATGATTTATATAGTAAAAATATAAATGGCTATAAAATTGATTTAAATAAAAACTTTAGATCTAGAAAAGAAGTATTAGATAATATCAATTTAATATTTAATATAATTATGAATGATTTTATTGGTGGGGCAGATTATCAAGTATCTCATCAAATGGTATTTGGTAATGATGCATATATAAATGAAGGAAATACTAATCAAAATTATAATTTAGATTTAATTGATTATGAAGAAGATAAAAATTATACCAAAGAAGAAATAGAATGCTTTATTATTGCTGATGACATTAAAGAAAAAGTAAAAAATAAATATCAAATATTTGATAAAGATAAAAAAATATTGCGTGATATAACTTATAATGATTTTGTTATTCTAATTGATAGATCATCTAATTTTGATTTATTTAAAAAGATATTTGAGTATAAAAAAATACCTTTAAATATTTTAAAAGATGAAAAAATGAATGATGATAATGATATTTTAGTATTAAATAATTTAATTAAATATATTTTAAAAATATACAATAAAGAATATGATAATTATTTATTTATAAGTTTATTAAGAAGCTTTTTATATAATGAAAAAGATGAAGTAATATTTAAGTATTTTGTTAATAAAAATTTTAAAGAAAGTAATTTATATAACGATGCTTTAAAAATAACTAAATTAATTAGTAATAATTCAATTAATAATATTATTGATGAAATATTAAAAGAATTTAATTTTTATGAAAAATTAATTACAATTGGTAATATTGATTCTAGTATTATTAAGATTGATAAAATAAAAGATATGGCTGATAACTTAAGTAAATTAGGTTATGACATATTTGATTTTTCTAATCATTTAGACAAAATGTTAAAAGAAAAATTAGATATGAAATATAAAATTGAAGGTGGTTTTGGTAACAATGTTAAAATAATGACGATTCATAATTCGAAAGGATTAGAATATCATATTTGTTATTTTGCAAACCTTTATAAAGAATTTAATATTAAAGATTTAAATGAAAGATTTTTATATAATGATAAATATGGAATTGTGTCACCATACTTTGATAACGGTATTATGGACACAATTATTAAAAAATTAGTTAAAGAAAATTATTTACAAGAAGAAATATCAGAAAAGATTAGATTGTTTTATGTAGCTCTTACTAGAGCTAAAGAAAAAATGATTTTGGTTCTTCCTAAAAAAGAAATAAGTTATACTAAAGTAGATGATTATGTTAAAGAGAAATATCGTAGTTTTGCTGATATAATTAATTCAATTAAAGATAAACTAGAACCATTTATTAAAACAATTAATTTAAATAATTTAAAATTATCCAAAGATTATAATTTGATTAAAGTAGGTAATTATCAAGATAATATCGAATTGATTGATGAGAAAATAGAAATTGAAAATATTGCTATCGAAAACGAAATAGTAGAAAATAGTAGTTTTTCTAAAAAGATGAATGACCTAATTACTAAAGAAATAAAAGATAATTTAAACTTTGGGTTAGAAGTACACGAAATATTAGAAAATATCAATTTTAAAGAAAAATTCAATATTGAAAATAAACTAATAAATGATAAAATAAATAAATTTTTAAACATTGCTTTATTAAAAGATATTGATAAGGCCAAAATATATAAAGAATATGAATTTATTTATATTAAAGAAGATATAAAATATCATGGTATTATTGATTTAATGTTAGAATATAATGATCATATTGATATAATTGATTATAAATTAAAAAATATTGACGATAAAAAATATATTGAACAATTAACTGGTTATAAAAATTTTATTGAAAGTAAATCAAATAAAAAAGTTAATTTATATTTGTATTCAATAATTGATTCAAATATATTAGAAATAGCACATTAATTTGTGTTTTTCTTATATTTCGACAAAATCATTTACTTTTTAAAATAAAAATGATATCATTATATTAGATACAATATAGGGGAGGGATAATGTTAAAAAAAATATTTGTAATAATTACACTTTGTTTATTAGTTGGTTGTGGTAAAAACGATAATGAATTAGTCTTAATTACCGAAGCAGGATTTGCACCTTACGAATTTTACGAAAATGGTGAAATTGTTGGTGTAGATATTGAAATAGGCAAAGAGATAGCAAAAGAATTAGGTAAAGAATTAGTTGTTAAAGATGTTGCTTTTGATTTTATTATTAATGAAATAAAATCAGGTAAAGGTGATATTGGGGCAGCAGGTATGAGTATTAATGATGAAAGAAAAGAACAAGTTGATTTTTCTATTGAATATGTTGTATCAAATCAAGTTGTTGTTGTTAAAAATGATAGTAATATTAAATCTATTGATGATATTAAAGACAAAACTATATCTGTTCAATTAGGTACTACTGCTGATTTATATTTACACGAAAATTATAAAGATGCAACTATAATAACTCAAAAAAAATATTTAGCAGCAGCAGAAGATGTTAAAAGTGGTAAATCAGATTGTATCGTAATGGATGAATTACCCGCTAAAGAATTAGTTAAAGAAAATCCCGAATTAAAAATTTTAGATGGAATTTTATTTACTGATAAATATGGCATGGTAGTTAAAAAAGGAAATCAAGAACTTTTAGATGTAGTTAATAAAGTATTACAAAGATTAATAGATGAAAATAAGATAGAAGAATATATTATTAAGTATTCAGAATGAGTTTTTTTAATGATATAGGTGATTCTTTTTATAAAAGTTTTATTTATGATGATAGATATTTATATTTTTTAGAAGGTATTAAAAATACTTTAATTATTGCTTTTTTTGCAGTTTTAATTGGAATATTTTTAGGTATGATTATATCTTTAATAAAAGATTATAACAAAGAAAAAAACAAATTAAAAATACTTGCTAAAATATGTGATTTTTATGTTTATGTCATAAGGGGAACACCTGTTTTATTGCAATTAATGATTTTGTATTATGTTGTTTTCAAAACTGTTGATATTCCAATTGTATTAGTAGGGGTTTTAACGTTTGGTTTAAACTCAGCAGCTTATGTTTCAGAAATTATAAGATCAGGAATTTTATCAATTGGAAATGGACAAAAGGAAGCAGCGAAAACATTAGGTTTATCTTATTTTCAAACAATGCGATATGTTATTTTTCCACAAGTACTACAAAATATGCTACCAGCTTTAGGTAACGAATTTATAACACTTTTAAAAGATACTTCAGTAGCCGGATATATCGGAATAGTTGAACTACTTAAAGCTTCTGATATAGTATCAAGTAGAACTTATGATTATTTTTTTCCTTTAATAGTATCAGCTTTAATTTATTTATTCTTCACATTCTTATTAGTTAGATTTATGAGAATGTTAGAAAGGAAATTAAATCATGTACGAAGTTAAAAAATTAGTTAAAAAATTTGATAAAGTAAAGGTTTTAAAAGAAATTGATTTAGATATCAAAGAAGGAGAAAAAATAGTTATTATAGGTCCTTCAGGAAGTGGTAAGAGTACATTACTTAGATGTTTAGGTAGATTAGAAAGTCCTACTAGTGGTAAGATATATTTTAACAACAAAGATATTACAAAAATACATAATACTCATGAAATTGGTATGGTATTTCAATCATTTAATTTATTTGAAAATTTAACAGTTTTAGAAAATATTACTTTGGCACCTATTAAAACTAAATTGTTAAGTAAAAAAGCAGCTATAAAAAAGGCAAGAGAATATTTAAAACAAATTAAATTAGAAGATAAAGAAAATAATTATCCTGCTGATTTATCAGGTGGTCAAAAACAAAGGGTAGCCATTATAAGAGCGTTAATAACTAACCCCAAAGTAATTTTATTTGATGAGCCAACTTCAGCCTTGGATAGAGAAATGATTGAGGAAGTACTTAATTTAATGGAAGAGGTTGCAAAAGAAGGAATGACAATGATTGTTGTAACACATGAATTAAACTTTGCTTCTAATTTTGCAACAAAGATAATTTTTATGGATGAAGGAAAAATTTTAGAAAGTGGTAGTCCTAAAGAATTATTTAATAATCCAAAAACAGAAAGACTAAAAGAATTTTTGAAAGGGTGAAAAAGTGAACGCTATAAAAGTTAATAGTGAAATAAAAAAATTAAAAAAAGTTTTATTACATCGTCCTGGTAAGGAATTATTGAATTTAACTCCAGATACATTAAGCGAGTTACTATTTGATGATATTCCTTATTTACCAGTAGCTCAAAAAGAACATGATCAATTTGCTTCTATTTTAAGAGAAAATGGAGTAGAAGTAGTATATTTAGAAGATTTAATGACTGAAGTTTTAATGTTTAATCCGGGAATTAAAGAAAAATTTTTAAAACAATTTATTTATGAAGCAGGTATTAAAACTCCTAAATATAAAAATTTAGTATATGAATATTTAGATGGTATAAAAGATACTAAAGAATTAGTTTTAAAAACTATGGAAGGAATTCAAATTGGTGAATTAGATAGAGAAAAAAGAGAAATTGAAAAATCTTTAGTGGATTTAGTAAGTGAAGAATCAAAATTTTTAGCAAAACCAATGCCTAACTTATATTTTACAAGAGATCCATTCGCAAGTATTGGTAATGGTGTATCTTTAAATAAAATGTATTCAGTAACTAGAAATAGAGAAACTATTTATGCAGAATACATATTTGAATATCATCCAGAATTTAAAGGACAATTATCTTTATATTATGATAGATATCTACCTCATCATATTGAAGGTGGTGATGTTTTAAACTTAAACGAACATATTTTAGCGGTTGGTTATTCACAAAGAACTTGTCCAGAAGCAATTGACCAATTAGCAAAAAATTTATTTAAAGATAAAGATTGTAAAATTGATACTGTTTTAGCATTTAATATTCCAAATAGTCGTGCATTTATGCATTTAGATACAGTATTTACACAAATTGATTATGATAAATTTACATACCATCCAGGTATCATGGATACATTACAAGTGTTTGAAATTACAGAAGGCGATATTCCTGATAGTGATGAAGATTTAAACGTTAAAGAAATTAATGATTCATTAGAAAATATTTTATCGCATTATTTAGGAAGACATATAACTTTAATTCCATGTGCAGGAGGAGACAAAATAGCTTCTGAAAGAGAACAGTGGAATGATGGATCTAATACATTATGTATTGCTCCAGGTGTAGTTATTGTTTATGATAGAAATGAAGAAACTAATGAAGTATTAAGGCGTCATGGTATAAAAGTACTAGAAATGAATAGTGCGGAATTATCAAGAGGACGTGGTGGTCCAAGATGTATGAGTATGCCATTAGAAAGGGAGATGTAATATGAATTTTTATGGAAGAGATTTCTTAAAGTTAATTGATTATACACCAGAAGAAATTGAACATTTAATTAAATTAGCAATTCTTTTTAAGAAGAAAAAACAAGAAGGAAAACCTCACTCTTATTTAAGAGGAAAAAATGTAGTTTTATTATTTGAAAAAGATTCAACTAGAACAAGATGTGCATTTGAAGTAGGGGCTATGGATTTAGGTATGGGCGTAACATATTTAGGTCCAACAGGTTCACAAATGGGTAAAAAAGAAAGTATTGAAGATACGGCAAGAGTATTATCTAGAATGTATGATGGAATTGAATATCGTGGTTTTGATCAAGAAATTGTTGAAGAACTTGCTAAATATTCTAAAGTTCCAGTATGGAACGGTTTAACTAATGAATTTCATCCAACACAAATGTTAGCAGATGTTATGACAGTAAAAGAACATTTTGGTGAAATTCGTGGTAAAAAATTAGTATTTTTAGGTGATGGTCGTAATAATGTTGCCAATTCATTAATGGTTGTTTGTTCAAAGTTAGGTATCAATTTTGTTTGTTGTTCGCCAAATAAATTATTTCCAAGTAAAGATTTGATAAAAGAGTGCAGGGAATTTGCTAAAAAATATAATTCAACAGTTGAATTTATTGAAAATCCTAAAGAAGCAGTTAAAAATGCTGATGTATTATATACTGATGTTTGGGTTTCAATGGGTGAAGATGCTAGTATTTGGGAAGAAAGAATTAAATTATTAAAACCTTATCAAGTAAATAAAGAATTAATGAGCCTAGCTAATAGTGATGCTATATTCTTACATTGTTTACCGTCATTCCATGATTTAAAAACAACAATAGGGAAAGAAATACATGAGAAGTTTGGTTTAACAGAAATGGAAGTAACTAATGAAGTTTTTGAATCAAAACAATCTAAAGTTTTTGATGAAGCTGAAAATAGATTACATACAATCAAAGCTATCATGTTTGCAACTTTATACAAATGAGAAGAAAAGTAGTTATAGCACTAGGTGGTAATGCATTAGGCAATACCCCTAGTGAACAATTAGAATTAATTAAAAAAACAGCAAAAAATATTGTTGATGTTATTGAAGATGGATATGATGTAGTTATAACTCATGGTAATGGTCCACAAGTTGGAATGATTAATTTAGCAATGGAAGTATCTCATGAAGAAGCAAATACTCCTGATATGCCATTTGCTGAATGTGGGGCTATGAGTCAAGGTTATATTGGTTATCATTTACAACAATCAATTCAAAAAGAATTGTTAAAAAGAAATATGCGTAAAAATTGTATAACCGTTATAACTCAAGTATTAGTTGATGATAAGGATGAAGCATTTAAAAATCCAACTAAACCAATTGGTAGTTTCTACACAAAAGAAGAAGCAGATCAAATTACTAAAGAAAAAGGTTATGTATTTAAAGAGGATGCAGGTCGTGGCTATAGAAGAGTAGTAGCAAGTCCAAATCCAGTTAAAATAATCGAAAATAAAGTAATTAAAGATTTAGTTGATAAAAGAAATATTGTAATTGCAGCTGGTGGTGGTGGAATTCCAATTGTTAAAAAAAGAAGTGGATATCAAGGAGTAGATGCTGTTATAGACAAAGATAAAACAAGTGCTAAACTTGCTATTGATTTAAATGCTGATATATTCTTAATTTTAACTGCAGTAGAAAAGGTTTCAATTAATTTTGGTAAAGAAAACGAACAAAAATTAGATTTATTAACTGTAAAACAAGCAAAAGATTATATGAAGAATGATGAGTTTAAGAAAGGTAGTATGCTCCCTAAAATTGAAGCATGTATTGATTATGTAACTCATAAAAAAGATGGACAAGCAATTATTACATCATTAAGTAAGTTAAAAGATGCACTGTTAGGAAGAACAGGCACAATTATTGTAAGAAAGGGAGAATAATATGGTAAAGAAAAAAAGAAAAGAGTTTTTAACAGCTTTTTCAATAATTTTTATCTTAATATTTGCTTTAGGAATAGTTACCCATTTTCTACCTAAAGCTGAGTTTACAACCGTAGATGGTGTCGAAGAAATTGTAAATGGTAGTGGTGTTGTAGGGGCAACCTTACCAGATGTATTATTATCTCCTATATTAGGATTTGAAAATGCAATTGACGTTTGTATATTTGTACTTATTTTAGGCGGGTTCTTAGCGATTGTTGCTCGTACAGAAGCCTTAGAAACAGGTATTAAAGTTTTAGTTAAAAAATTAAAAGGAAGAGAATTAGTTTTAATACCGATTTTGATGTTTATCTTCTCAATAGGTGGAACTACTTATGGTATGCTTGAAGAAACAGTTGGTTTTTATGCACTATTATCAGCCACAATGGTTATGGCAGGAATGGATACATTAGTTGCTTCTAGTATTGTTTTATTAGGAGCAGGATCTGGTGTATTAGGTTCTACTGTAAATCCATTTGCTGTTGGTGCTGCTGTATCTGCTTTACCAGAAGGGGTAGTTGTTAATCAAGGTTTGATAATTGGTATTGGCGTATGCTTATGGCTTACTACTTTATTAATTTCTATTATCTTTGTTATGGCTTACGCTAAAAGAGTAATTAAGAAAAAAGGTTCAACTTTCTTATCATTAAGAGAAAGAAGAAACATGGAAGAAGAATATGGAGCGCATGCTAATACAGATTTAGATAATGTTAGATTATCTAAAAAACAAAAAATTACATTATGGTTATTTGCTTTAACATTTGTAATTATGATAATTGGATTTATTCCTTGGGAATCATTTGGTATTGATATATTTACTAAATTTACTGGTTGGTTAACTGGAATGCCATTAGGGCAATGGTATTTCTATGAAGCAGCTTTATGGTTTTTAATTATGTCAGTAGTAATTGGATTTGTAAATCGTACTGGTGAGAAAAAATTCGTCGACACATTTATTGATGGTGCTGATGATATGGTAGGAGTTATATTAATAATTGCTATTGCTCGTGGTGCTTCAGTGTTAATGCAAAGTACATATTTAGATAATTATATTATTTATAATGCAGCCGAAATGTTAAAAACAGTTCCAGTAATTATATTCGCACCATTTAACTATGTTGTTCATATATTATTATCAATATTAGTTCCATCAAGTTCTGGACTTGCTACATTATCAGCACCTATTATTGGTCCTATTGCTGATCAACTAGGTTATAGTGTAGAAGGAACTGTTATGACATTAGTAGCTGCTAACGGATTAGTTAATTTAATTACTCCAACTTGTGGTGCTATTATGGGAGGACTTGCTTTAGCAAAAGTTGAATATGCAACTTGGGTTAAATTTGCACTTAAAATAGTATTTACAATTGCTATTGTTAATATTGTCATTTTAACAACAGTAATGATGTTTGTATAGAGATGAATTTCATCTCTTTTATTTTGGAATGGCAAATAATACTATTTCAGTAGGAAATATATAATTACTATAATATCTTAAATAAAAGTTATAATTATTGTTATATTCATATATTAATTTAGGTAATTTCCACAAATCCTCATTATTATGATATACCGATATTAATAAAGTTGGATTATCATTAATAATATGATTTTTACATCCAATCAAAGCATTATATTCACTACCTTCAATATCCATTTTAATTATATCTATCTTTTCTAATATATCATTATCTAAACTAACTGTTTCAACTTCTATAGTACCACTATTATCTACTTGATTAGCAGATGAATTAATATTACTTTCTTTTAAATACATAATAGAGTTATCATTAGAAACAGCCTTATTTTTATAAATAATATTATTATATTTACTTAAATTATTCTTTAATTTGGCCATAGTTTCTAGCGTTACTTCATAACAATAAATTTTTTTATAATTATTATAGGTATTTATAAAATCTTGTGTTGTATCGCCAATATAAGCACCAACATCGACAAATACTTGATTATTAGAATAAGGTATGATGTCCAAATCAAAATAATGTTTATAGTTAAGACTCATACTTTCTTTTAAAGTAATGAAATCATATTGATACCAGTTGTTTAATATACCAAATAATAATTTTTTAGAACTATAATCAGATAAATTATTATATAACCAAATATAATCATCTATATGCTCATATAATGATTTAGCCTTTTCATATATTTCATTATAATCATTTTTTTCAGTATCTAATGTACCCCAATATTTAAAGTCATTTAGAAATTTTTCAATTGACTTTTGAGTGTCTTTATGTACTTTATTAAAATTATTTTTAATATTTATAAATATTTCATCTAAAGTCATATTTTTTACTTTTAAAATCAATTCATTAAAATTTTTATCAATTATATTCAATTTAATCACCTAATAAAATATATGCTAAAAAAAATCAGTAATTATAATTCCTGACTTTTTTCGATACTTAATTGTTTAATTGAATATATTTCACTATTTTGATTATTAAAAATCATTTTGATTGCTTCAAAAATATCTTCATCAATAATAACTTTAGTTAAAAAATCATAAATAGGTAGATGTGAATCAAAATTTTTCGCAGCTTTAAATGCTTTTTCCATAAAATTTAATAATTCTAAATTTGGTCTAATAATATTTTTTAATACGCTAGAAGACACATTTTTACTATTTAAATAATTTAATAAATCAATTTGATATTTTTTAATTATTAAATCAATTGGTAATGTTATAGCTTTTAAGTGTTCTAATGAAATATCTTCGTATGCTCTAACTTCATCAAATAAATTAGTCCATTCTGTATTTTGATTTTCATATGTCAATGAATAAGATGGTTCTATAATATTGATTTTTCTATCTAAGACTAAAGAAGGGCCTCTTGAAATATACAAATTTATTGCAGAATCAAGTTTTGGTAATGCAGGCTTTAATGGATCACTTAAATATATTCTTTTACCATGTGATACATATTTAGCATCCATAGCATTAGAATATTTATTTAATGAAATTTTACCAGTTTTTAAAATTGCTTCAATTCTATTTAATGCGCAATGGAAACCTTTAAATCCTGCAGTTCCATGATAATAAACATTTATTATAAGAATCACGCTCTTTTCTAAAAAAATTTAAGTTATGCATCATATTTAATTATAAAAGTCAAATTGTTGTTATAAAATAAAAAATGTGATATAATTTTTAACCGAGGTGATTAATATGAAGCATGAATTAAAAATGAAAAATTTATATTTATATTTTGATAACATTAAAAATAAAATAACTAATAATCCTATAACTTTTGAAATTTTTAAAAGTTATTATATGATTTTAAAAGAAGCAGTATTTAGTGGATTATTTGATTTAAATTATTTAAAAGAAATGGCTAATTTGTTATTAAAAGCTAATGTTATAATTAAATTGGATGAAACAGATATTTTAAAAAAATATAATGATGATTTAATTAAATTAATTAATTTTATAAGTAAAAAAAATCAGAAAACAGAGGCTTTTGAAGGATTTATTATTAAGAAAAAAATTAAATAAAGTTACCTATTTTTGGTAACTTTTTATAAAATCTTCTAACCATTTATCAGTTTTCAAAATTGATTCTATCTCGACACATTCATTAACAGAGTGTGCATTTTTAATATTTGGGGAGATAATTGCTACATCTAAATTATCAATTTTTTCCTTGAAGAATCCTAATTCAACAGTAATATGTACAGGAGTTACACTAGTATTTTCATATGGTGAAGTTTTTAATAATGTTTCAATTAATTTAGAATTTTTAGTTTCAAATCCTGGTTGATATCCTTGAATTATTAATTCATAACCATAATTATTTAAATAATCTTTTAATTTTGATAAGAAATTTTTTTCTTCTATTTTTCTTGAACTTCTAAATCCAATTTTAATTTCATTATTCTTTAAATTTACAACTCCTAAATTAGAAGAGGTTGTTGGTATAGATTTATTTAAATTTATTACACCATTAGGTATTTCACAAATAAAATTAATAAATTTTAAACTTTCATCATTATTTAATCCTAATTCACTTTTTTTTATTTCTTCAATTGTATATTTTGAATTATATAGATTATTAAAATTATTTAATAATTTTTTAATTTCACTTAATGGAAGATTTGAATGAAATTTACAGCACGCTTCACTAGGAATAACATTAAATTTTGTACCACCATAAAAATCTATAATGTTAAAATTGTTTAAAGATTTTATCATTTGTGCTAATAAAATAATTGCATTACCATGATTTTTGTTAATATCGAATCCCGAATGACCACCTAATAATCCATTTACTGTTAATATATAATAATTGTCATATTTAATATTAAATTCATTTTCTTTATGAGCAATTAAATCATAAAAACAAGCACTTTCATTGATAATTGTTTTTTCTTCGAAACCATCTAATGATAGTAAACTTTTTCCTTTTAATAAACTTTTATCAAAATTCATTGCCCCAATCATAGTTGTTTCTTCACTCGAAGTAAAAACCGCTTCAATATTTACTTTTAAATCACTATTTAATATATTTAATATTTGGGCAATACCAATTCCATTATCTGCTCCTAACGTAGTTTTATTTGCTCTAATATATCCATTTTCAATAATACATTCGATACTATTTTTTTTAAAATCAAATTGATAATTTTGTTCTTTTTCACAAACCATATCTGTATGCGCTTGCAATATTAATGGTTGACAATTTTTAGTTTGTTTTTTAATTAAAACATTATTATATTTATCTTTTTTGTAATACAAATTTCTTTTTTTTGCAAAATCACACAAATAATTTGCTATAGCCTCTTCATTACCAGATTCTCTAGGAATATTACAAATTTCTTTAAAAAAATCTATTGTATTCATATATTAGCCACCTTTTTTGATAAAACTTTACTTTTAGGAATACGATCATTTCCTAAATCTGTTTGGTTTGTAAATATAGTAATATCTTCAATATTAATATCTTTATTTTCTAGTTCATAAAATTTAACAATTCCTGTACCTACATCGATTGTCTGTATTTCAGGTTTTATTCCAAAATTATTTAATTTTTCTCTAATTTCTTTTTCCATATCTTCAAATAAATTCTCACTACATTTATAATTAAATGTAATATTTTGTTTAGATGGTAATGGTTTATTCATTTCAAATTTAATAACAAAAGTAGGAGCCTCTAATAATTTGTTGTTTTGATCGACTACCGTATAATAACCAATTAATCTAGCGTGAGTTGGAGAATTATCACTTTCTCTTATATATTTTGCACCATATTTTGCTGCATTGACGCTTCTGAAATTACGACAATCTGCTACATAAACTAATTCTAATTTTGGAAAAATTTTTTGATATTCACGTATTGCCATAGTTGCAACCTCATTTAAATGTTTTCCTATACTTTTAATATAATTATGTTTTTTAGCAATTAATCCTGTTATTTCAGAATAATAGGCATTTTCAATTGGATAATATGGGTTTAATTGCATCATATTATAGTAATTTTTTATAGTTGTAAGTCCTAAAATATCGATTTCACCATCGACAATTTGATATGCAGATAATATAGGAAAATTTAAATAGTTGTTTAATACAGTATTAAAATCAGGTATATGAATATAGTCAGCATTTCCTGTATATTGAGTATCATAAAATTCTACAATTTTATCAATTGTATTTGTAATTCCTAACTTTTGAAAATATTTGTCATATTGTATTACTGAAAATATTATACCATTATTGTATTGTTGTGTCATTTTTTCACATTCTTTAATAAATAATTGACATCTGTTTTTAAAACATAAATTGTTCATAAACATTCCTTCTTTCAATAAAATAAAAAACCATGATTATGTGGAGCACAAAAATCATGGTATTAACCATTAATCCTTGATAAGCACTCCACATGGTAATGTGACAGTCTACTATATATTTTATAGCAAACCAACATAGATAATATCAGATTATTATCTACATTTCGGCAATTTTTCCTTTCATATATTAGCATTAATCTGATTAACTAATATTTACTAATAAAAACTGCGCCTCTTTCAAGTAAGGTTAATAATATCACAATTTATTATTTATGTCAAATTTAATATGGCAATCGCTTAAAAA
Organism: uncultured Bacilli bacterium; assembly: GCA_944332725.1. Classification (GTDB taxonomy): domain Bacteria; phylum Bacillota_I; class Bacilli_A; order RF39; family UBA660; genus Faecisoma. The sequence continues at coordinate 197 of CALVKO010000010.1, read as the reverse complement.
TTTAATTAATTGATATTTGGAATTACTTCAAATATCAATTTTTCTATATTTTTAAAATCTAATATATATCTTGTAATTTTTCTTTGTAGTGGAACTTTACCAAATCTGTTATCTAAACTAGCTAAATTAAATACTATTTTTCGCATTATTGAAAGATTATTTATTGAATTCTTTATTCTATTTCTTGAGTGATCTTC
>CALVKO010000009.1 GCA_944332725.1 uncultured Bacilli bacterium | reverse complement strand
TATGTTATTGAAGCTTCAAGATTAACAAGAAGTTTGCAACAATTATTAGAAATATTAGATTTTGCAAAATCTAAGAAATTAAAATTAGTCATGGGAGATTTTATTTTAGATTGCACGGGTTCTCTTTCAGTGCTTACACAAGGTCAACTCATGATGCTGGGGATGATTAATGAGATAAATCGCTTAATGATTGTTGAGGCAGTGAAAGAAGGAGTTGATGCAGCACGTGAAGAAGGTCGTATTGGTGGACAACCTAAACTTACAAGAGAACGTATTTATAATAAGAATCCGGATGTTGCTAAGTATTATATCGATTATGTTGAACATAGGATTAACTTTACCGAGTTTTGTAGATTATGTGTTATTAGTCGTAATACTGGTTATAGGTATTTAAAAATCTTGAAGGGTAATCAATAATTATACTATTAGTGATTTTATAATCGCAGTCGAACAGGGGAAGAATATTATGTTCTTCTTTTTTCTTCATTTATTTATTCTGATACCACTAGTAATAGTCATTACTATACTTATTATGTAGGGACTATGCTTTGTTTTAAGGGGTTTTTAAAACTTTTAGAGATTTTATGAATTAATTTAACAAATGGTCTTGACTAATTAAAAATAATAAGTGACTTATATAACACCGCGAGAAGTGGTGAGATCAGAAAGGAGGATTTATGGACTATTTTAAGTGTATGCTTAAAATAGTCTAAGATGGAAATATGAGACAAATGATTTGTAAAAAGACTAAGACATGTAAATATGCAGATGAATTTGTTATTTACAATACAGGTAAAATTAAGGATAGGAGAGTTAAACCGTTGGTTTACAAACAACTTAAGAAAAAGCATTATATAGAACTTAGAAAGTTGCTTAGAGATAATGCAGAATATTTAGAAAAAAATATTTGTGATGCAAATGATGAGTATGTTCCTGGAGCGTTATACATCAATGCTTGGGCTTTTATGCCTCCTGGTGTAGGTGGAAAAACTACTGCGAGAGTTATTAATTGGATTCACGAAAAGGAAATTTATGATCTAATTAATCAACCTGATAATAAGATATTCCCACCGGATTACAATCCTAGGAATAGGAAAAACATTTAAAAGCAAAGGAAGAATAACTAGATTATTATTCTTTATTAAAGATTGGAAAGGTAAGTAAGTTATGAGAAATGAAATTATGTTAGTTTTTTCAGATGGAAATCAATATAAGTTCAATGTTGGTATAGCAGTTGAATTGATAAAGAAGTTTCTATATAGAAATAATGAAATTTCTTCTAAGGAACTAGACAATGTAATTAGTGTTGCCAATCGAAGTGTTAAATTAAACACTAAAATTGATTAATATTTTAGTGAAGGAGATGATATAGTATGAGAAAGGTCGCTATTTATGCTCGTGTATCAACTGAACATAAAGAGCAATTATCAGCGTTAGAAAATCAGATTCAATATTACGATGAACTAATGGCAAGACATCATGATTGGATATTAGTTGAAAGGTACATAGATAAAGGAATTACAGGAACGTCAACTGAAAAAAGACCAAACTTTATGAGAATGATGGAAGATGCAAAAAATGGTTGCTTTGATCTGATAGTGACTCGTGAAGTTTCTAGGTTTGCACGTAATACTGTTGATACTTTGAGCAAGACAAGAGAACTAGCAAAGATGGGTGTAGAAGTTTATTTTACTGAAGATAATATTTGGACTTTTAACAAACAAGATGGTGAACTTAGATTAAGTATTATGGCTACACTAGCCCAAAATGAATCTGGCAAAATTTCAGCAAGGATTAAGGCTGGACAAAAGATTACATTTTTAAATGGTGTTCCTTATGGTAATGGAAATATACTGGGTTATGACAGAGTAGATGGAAAGATGATTATAAATGAGAAACAGGCAGAGTCAGTAAGATTGATTTTTGATTTGTACCTTAAAGGCAATAAAAGCAAGAGTATTCAATACGAGTTAGAAAAGGCTGGATATTTAACTGCTAGTGGTCTTGCTCATTGGGATCCTGCTACTATCATTAGAATACTTCGTAATCCATTTTATTGTGGTACTATTGTATATAACAAATCATATATTCCAGATTTTTTAGAGCAAAAACCTAAGAAAAATAATGGTGAAGTAGAGCAAATAGTTGTAGAGGGTAGTCATACACCTATTGTAAGTAAAGAAGAGTTCAACAAAGTACAGGAAATGATTGCTGGTCATCGTGTTAATTGTCAAGATGGTGAGAAAAGAGCAGGTAAATTACCTACTACTATTTATGGTAAGAAATTAATATGTCAATGTGGCTCAACTATGCAAAAGAGAAAATATCATATTAGTAAAGATGGTGAAATTACATTGTGTTATCAATGTTATGCACAAAGAAGAACTGGTACGATTTCTTCAAGAATGAAACACGGCTTGAGTATTGATGGTATTTGTTCAACTAGGTCTATTCCAGAGTGGAAACTGAGAATTGTAGCCTTTATCGTTTTTAATAAGATATGGTATGAGAAGGAGCAAATATTAAGTATTATTGAATCATTGCTTAAGGAATCTGTAAAGGAGGATAAGGTTGATAAAATAGAAACGGAAAAGTTGAATCTTAAGAAGCAAATAGATTCTTTAAATAAGAAATCAGATAACTTATTGGATGCATTAATATCTGGTACTATCGATAAAGAAAGATACACTTTGAAGAATGGGGAACTTGAAAAGGAAATTGGGGATCTTCGTTTACAATTGTTAAAGTATGATGTTGAAACACCAACTTCTATTATTACTGTTGAAGAGAGATTAAGAGAGTGTGAAAGAATTATTACTAGTAAGCTTAATTATAAGAGGGGTGAAGTTTCTGATGAGTTAGTTGATTCTTTTGTAAGAAAAATAGTAGTAGATAATGATCATATAGAATGGCACCTAAATTTTGCAAATGAATTAGGAAGAATAGATAAGACATCGGATAGAATAAATGACGAGGATATATTTCTTGGTAGAATTGTGATAACAAAAGATGATGCAGATAACTACGCAAAGTATCACGATGAGTTATCTAGAGTTCACTTGACTAAGCCATTATTAGTAGATCTTTATATTTAATAACTTTGAAAAAATCAGGAGTAGAGTTAACTATTTCTGATTTTTATAGTATAATGTTAATGTATTCAGGTAAGGTTATACAATTATTGTATAAACTGCCCACCAAATGAGACAGCAGCACAAGCTGTTGTTAAGGAAGACCAAAATTAGAACGCATAAGCATGGAAATAATTAAAATCAAAAAGAACAAAAAGGTGCTCGACTTGAGTATGTTAGGAGATTAAGGCACATGAATGAAGATGATGTTGCTGAATACTTTGGATTCAGAGGAATGTATCCACGTAAAACGTTTAAAAGTTATGAAACCAACTATAGAGAACCGAGTAAAGAAAGACTAAATGATATAGCAAAGTTATATAAAGTAAGTATTAATACAATTAAAAAATATGATTTTTCTAATCCAATAGATGTCATTTATAATTTGATGTGGTTAGAAGAAGAATTTTCATATTATGAAATAAATTTCGATTGGGATAGTTATGATCAAACAGAATACAATGAAATTGTTATAAAGACTATTCAAATCATAAAAAAGAAAATGAAAATTTATTTGGATGTGGATTATTACTTTATCTGCTAACAAATAATTTTTCTAATGATTATTCAAATATTTTTATTAAGCAAATGGATAATATACTATTTTCAAATAATGTTTGGGATTGGCAGAAATGGTCATTTTAGTCAAAATAGAACGGTATATCGTTCTTTATAGTATTCCTAAGTATTTTGTGGCACAAGCAAGTATCCGTCAAAAGACAAACAAATAGGCAGTGAGAAAAGATTCTTTTTAACCCGTATAATCCTTACAAAAGATGATATTTTAAGATATTCAGATGAAGAGGAAGATACTAGTTTTATAAAATTAAAAAAGCCTATTATAATTGATATTTATATATAAATTAGACTAAGATTTCAAAATCTTGGTCTTTTTTAGAAATAGCTTTTTTGTAATAAAAAATATAATGCTAACTTAAACAAACAATAATTAAGTAAAAAAATTAGTATTTCGTGATATAATTAATTTAGTTGATTTGATGAAGTAGGTGGCATAATGCAAAAAGAGAGTAATCCAAATTTTTTTACTTTTGATATAATAAATATTATTCTCACAGTCATACCATTTATTGCAATATTTAGTTTTTGGAATAAGCTGGACGACTTGGAAAAAATATTATATATTGTGATACCTTTTATAGTGATTATATTAATTGTTAATTCAATAAAATATTGTATGAAAGTAAAAAAACTTTATAAAAAATACGAGGAGTTGTATAGTAAAAATCAAGCACTGGCTCAGAATTATAAAGATAATATTATGGAATTAAAGCAAGAACAATATAATAATGAACTTCTTCGCGAATTTTCAAATAAGGTAATTGGATTATTGTTATGCTATAATGATTTAACAAAAGAGGAAAGAACTAACCTTAAAAAGGAATTAATCACTAATTTTATTAATGGAAAAACAAAGGAAGGTGGAAACAATGAATAATCAGTTTAGAGTAGTAAAAATCATAGACGATACATCATTAATAATTAATGGTGGAAGTGATAATAATGTTGAAGTTGGAGATTTAATGGAGATTCATGGGAAAAGCGAGACTATTTTTGATCCTTTAACAAAAGAAGACTTAGGCAAGTTTGATATTGTTAAGGATAAGTTAACAGTGGCAAAAGTATATGAAAAAATGTGTATATGTGAAACTACATATGTCTCAACATATTTACCTACATTATTATCAAATTCACTTTTTTCTACCAAACAAAAAAAAATGAATGTTGAGCCAACAGATATATCGGGAACTGGTGATAAAACAATCAGAATAGGTGATGAAGCAATATTAATAAAGAAATTAACTAATGAATTAACTGATGGGGAATTAACTAATGATAAATTAGTAGAAGAAATAAGTCAAAACGAACAATAAGTGAATATAAAATGAATTGTTACTTAGAAAAATGAATATAATATAAATGTATACTAATTGACATTTTCATAAAAATATAGTATATTTATATTGCACTGAAAAGTGTGAAAATGTTTTTCGCTTCTGGATGGTGCGAATAATAAGTGATTCCAGGCGACAATGTTTTTCGCTTCCAGGTGGTGCGACTAATAAATGATCCTGGTTGAAAATGCAGAATAACTTCATCGTAAGATGGAGTTTTCTTTTGTTTTATGATATAATTTTTACGGAGATGATGCATATGGAAATTAAAACAGGATATTTATATCATATAAAAGACGTATACTTTGATATAGTAAATGATGAAAATCTAATGCAAAATCATGAGAAGGGTAAAAAAAGACCAACTTATTTTACTATTAAAGATAAAGATATTTTGTGGTTTATACCAATAAGTTCTAAAATAGATAAATATAGAAAGATAATAGATAAAAAACAAGAAAAATATGGTTTTTGTAATACAATTATAATAAGAAAAATAGCAGATGAAGATGCTGCCATATTACTGCAAAATGCATTTCCAACATTAGAAAAATACATAGATCATGTGCATACTGTTGATGGTATTCCATTAAAGGTTCCAACTGACTTGCAACATGAAATCAAAAGATTGTTTAAAAATATGTTAGGTTTAAAGAAGAGGGGTACAAATTTGTTTTTTACTGATATAGATAATTTAAAACAAAAGATGTTAGATGAATTAAAATAAAATTACTTATAAATATTATTATTTATATAAGAAAAAAATAAGTCAAATAGTATTCGTTTTTAAGGAAAAAACACCCCACGAATATGACAGTGGTACAAGCAGTTGTAAAAGAGACAAATTAATTGTCTTTTTTATTGTTTTTATTTAAAAAAAATGCTAAAATTATATTGGGTGATATAATGAAGATATTATGTTTAGGTCATGCTACATATGATGTGACATTACCATTGGACGAATATCCAGTTGAAAATACAAAAAATAGAGTTCAAGAAAGAATAGAATGTGGCGGTGGCCCTGCTAGTACTGCTGCTTATTTATTAGGAAGTTGGGGAAGCGATGTATATTTTGCAGGTATTGTCGGAAATGATTTTTATGGTCATAAAATAAAGGAAGAATTTAATAATGTAAATGTAAATACTGATTATTTAGAATTAAGGAATGGACATGAAACAACATCTAGTTTTGTTTTGGCCAATAAACAAAATGGTTCAAGAACTACTTTTGCTTACAAACCTAAAAAAGTAGAAATGACTAAATTTGAATTAGATTTTACTCCTGATGTTATATTAATCGATGGTCAAGAATATGAAATGAGCAAAGATATTTTAAATAAATATCCGGAAGCATTAAGTATAATTGATGCAGGAAGAGATACTGCTGAAGTGGTAGAATTATGTAAAATGGTTAAATGGGTTGCTTGTTCTAAAGATTTTGCTGAAAATGTAACTAATTTAGAAATAGATTATGATAACTTTGAAACAATTAAAAATGTCTATACTAAATTAAAAGAAATATTCAAAAACGAAATAGTTGTAACTTTAGAAGATAAAGGCTGCTTATATAATTATGAAATAATTAAATCAATAAAACTAAGAGCAGTTGATTCTACTGGTGCTGGCGACATATTTCATGGGGCCTTAACGTATTATTTAGCAAATGGATATGATCCTAAATTTGCATTACAGTTAGCTAATTATGCAGGAGCTATATCAGTAAGTAGAATTGGTACTAGAAATTCAATTCCATTGAAAGAAGAAATGGAAGCAGTATATAATGAATTTAAATGATATAATATTTATAGATAGTCTTCCTAGTTTAGATTTGCATGGCTTTGATCGTGAAACTGCTCGTGTTGCGATAAATGATTTTATTAATGATAATATAAAAATGAAAAACAAATTTATTGTGATAATACATGGAATTGGTAGTGGAACATTAAAAGAAACTACTCAATTAACTTTATCTAGAAATAAAAAAGTTATTGAATATAAAATTCATCCATTTAATGTGGGATGCACTTTAGTTAATATCAATTTGACAAAATAAAAAAAAATGCTATAATATATGGCAACAACGGAGAAAATATTGACAAATATACATATTTGTGGTAGTATAATTGCCATAAAAAGAAGGGGGAATTCATATGTATGAAGAAAGAAGAAATACATTAAGTTTTAGAGACATAGTTTTACAATTAATGCTAGTAATTTTATTCGTATTTGTCATGATTTGGTTATTTCCAACAAAAAATTATTTAAAGGATAACTTTGTAGGAAAAGATGAATTAACAAGTGAAATTGCTATGCAATTACAATCATTATATGGTAGATTGTATACTGATAATGTTGAAAGCATGCGTGATGCTGCACAAGGATACTTTACAAATGAAAGATTACCTAAAAAAATAGGCGATTCTGTTACTCTTACTTTAGAAGAAATGGAAGAAAAAAAATTAGTTATTCCATTTAAAGATAGTAACAACCAATCTTGTGATGTATCTAAATCATATGTTCAAGTTACAAAAATGAGCGATGAATATCAAATGAAAGTTCAATTAACTTGTTCAGATTATTCAGATTATATTATTGTTTATATGGGATGTTATGATTATTGTGATGGCGCTATTTGTGAAGAACAACCAACAACAACTACTAAACCTTCAAAACCTTCAAAACCTTCAAAACCATCTAATCCAGAAACACCAGTTGTAAATAAAAAATATGAATATGAATATAAATTAGTTACAAAAAATACTTATTCTGAATGGGGACCATGGTCTGATTGGTCTACAACTAAAGTTACTGCAGATACATTAAGACAAGTTGAGATTGATAAACGTGATGAATTAACTGGGTATAGAACAGAAACTTACTATGATTATGAAACATCTATCGAATATAAAACTCAAACTACGCAAGTTCAAGTTGGTACAACATCAAAAGCAGTTGGTACTAAAGTTATTGATACTAAACCAGCTACTGGTGGTACAACAACTAAAAAAGAATATGGTAAAGTTATAAAAAATACTACTTCAGGTAGTTATGGTAGTTGGGTATATCAAGGATATACAACATCAAAATATGCTTTATCTTCAAGTAATACAGTAAAATATGAATATGTCAGTCACAAAACAACAGTAGATTGTACAAATGTATGTCAAAATGTAACTACATATACATATAAAAAATATACAAGAACTTATAATTCAGGAACTACTACATATTCTTGCCCAACTGATTATCCAAATAAAGAAGGTAGTGGTGCTAATACAAAATGTTATAAATATGTAACAAGTGGTTCAGGAACATTATCTTGTTCAACATATGGTAGTGATTATAAATTAAGTGGATCTAACTGCATTAAAACTGTAACAGTTTATAAAGATGTTCCTGTATACAAAGATGTAACAACGACTGTACCAGTTGAAGTTACAACTAAAGTAGAAAAAACAAGAAAAATACCTATTTATGAAGCGATTACATATTATAGATATAGAACTCGTAAACAATTAACTGTTGCTGGTACTTATTATAAATGGAGTACAAGTAAAAATGATCAAAACTTAATAAGTTTAGGTTATGAATTAACAGGAAAGAAAAGAGAAGTGTAAACTTCTTCTTTTTATGTTTGACTTTTAAATATTATTATGATAAAATTAATTAAGAATAGGAGAGAATCGAGGTGGGTATATGAAAGATAATTATTTATTTGAATATGTCAATGAAAACGAATTCAGAAAATATGAAAGAAGTTTAAAAAAGTATAATATGTTAGCGTATAAAAAATTATATTTTTCATTTTATCCGTCTTTTAAGGAAGGTAAATTTTTAGGAGAAATTATTTCTACTAATGAGCAAAATAATTCTAAAAATTATGAATTGAAATTGCCAACAGATACGATGTTTTCTAAAGTACATGGTGATATAAAATTACATTACACGGTTTATTTTAACGAAAAAATAGTAATGTTGGATAAAATAACGCCTGAAGGAATATTAGGAGAAGGACATCAATCTGAATTAACAACATATAAAGGTGTAATGGTATCTAAAGAAAATCAAGAAAAAGATATGTTTAAAATTAATTTATTAAAAATGTTACAAAAATAAATCCTTAAGTAAGGATTTTTTAATTATCTAAAATATTATAAAAAAACAACCACTATGGCTGTAATTATTGCTTACTGGTGCGAGTGAAGGGACTTGAACCCCCATGCCATAAGGCGCTAGATCCTAAGTCTAGTGCGTCTGCCAATTTCGCCACACTCGCATAAGTGGTGGACCCTGTAGGACTCGAACCTACGACCGCCCGGTTATGAGCCGGATGCTCTAACCAACTGAGCTAAGGGTCCAATTTCAATTGGTACTTCTAAATGATATCACATTTAATTATATAATGCAAGTATTTTGTGAAAAAAAATTAAAAATTATCAATTTGACAAAATTAAAAAATATGCTATAATATATGGCAACAACTGAGGAAATAGTCTAAATTTATATTTTATGATGAAGATATCATAAAAATAGAAGGGGGAATTTATTATGAATTTATTTAAAGATAAAAAGAATTATTATGAAATTTTAGGTGTTAGTGATTCAGCAAGTCAGCAAGAAATTGAAGAAGCATTTAAATTAATTGATGAATATTATAATCCAGAGAAGGTTTCTGATTTAAGTCCAGAAAAAATAAATGCATTTTCAAAAGCAAAAAAAGCATATGAAACTTTGAGTGATGTTTCAAAAAGAAAAAAATATGATAAAAAACTATTTGATGATGTTGATACATTCGAATACGAAGATTCAAAAAAAACAGTTGTAAAAGAAGAAAGTAAACCACAAAGTGAACAAAAAGATATTCAACCAGATGAAAATAAAAAAGAAAAATTAACTGTTTATCCAAAAGCAACCGAAACTTTAGGAAAAAATAAATACAGATTAATTGCTGGAGGTTTGGCAGTTGTTGCAGCTTTAGCTATTGGATATAAGCTAGGTAAAGCAAATTCTAGTGATAAAGTTACTGAAACAACAATTACTGAAACAGAAAATAATAATGAAGAAGAACAAATTCAAGAAACAAAATTATTAACGTCTGAAAATATTGATGAAAAAGTACAAGAAATATTAGAAGATAATAAATCTAGAGGTTTAAATATTGATCCAACTTTTATTAAATCTGCTTTATTTATTACTAATATTGATTATTTAGATCAAGAAGATATCAAAAAAATGTGGAAAAATAATGATTTAAATATAATTGAAGAAATTCAAAATATGTATAATTATACATCAGCAGTTGGAACACATAATAATAATGTTGCCTTAGGCCAAAAAGAAGGAAAATATATTGCATTATCTAATTTAGCGTTTGATGAAGAAGATAAAGCAATATTAAGAGAATTGGACACTGAATTTGTTGATTTAGTAAATGATTTACATGGTGATATGACTAGTGAAGAATATCAACAATCATTTAAATATATTACTGAATTTTATAATGGTTTTGGTTATTTAACTACAAATGGTACTGAATACTCTAATTATTCATTAACAGCTGGTGGCGGTTTATTATCTGAACAATATTGGCCAATGTTTTCAGTAATATATAGTAATAGTAAATATCTAACTAAAGAAAATGCTGTTGATATCAAAACATTGTCTTATGGAACTGATGGTACAGATGCAGTTATAAATGGTTCTAAATATTTAGGTTCAATTGTAAATCATGAATCATTACAATGTTTAGAAGATAATCAAGAATTAGAAAATGATAAAACATTAACAAAAACGCAATAATGCGTTTTTTGTTTTATTTTAAAATTCTTATGATATAATATTACTAAGGTGATTAATAGTGAAATTATATAATACATTAGATAAACAAGTTGAAGAATTTATTCCAAATAATAAAGATTTAGTTACTTTATATACTTGTGGTCCAACAGTGTACCACTATGCTCATATTGGAAATTTAAGAACTTATATTTTTGAAGATATATTAGAAAAAGGGTTAGAATATATAGGCTATAATGTTAAAAGGTGTATGAATATAACTGATGTGGGACATATGTCTAGTGATGCTGATACTGGCGAAGATAAAATGATTAAAGGCGCTATTAGAGAACATAAAACAGTGTATGAAATAGCAGAGTTTTATACTAATGCTTTTTTCAATGATTGTGAAAAATTAAATATTAGAAAGCCAAAAATTGTCGAAAAAGCATCTGATCATATTGATTTATATATAAAAATGGTTGAAAAATTATTAAAAGAGGGATATGCATATATATCAAATGGCAATGTTTATTTTGATATTTCTAAAGCAAATGATTATTATAAATTGTCTGGTAAAAATCCTGATGAATTGATAATAGGTGCTAGAGAAGATGTTACAGAAGATGTACATAAAAAAAATCCTTATGATTTTGGGTTGTGGTTTACAATTAGTAAGTTTGAAAATCAAGCAATGAAATGGGATAGTCCATGGGGAATTGGCTATCCTGGATGGCATATTGAATGTTCTGGTTTAGCAATTAATTATTTAGGAGAATATTTAGACATTCATTGCGGTGGTGTTGACAATATATTTCCTCATCATACCAATGAAATTGCTCAATCTGAAGCATATTTAGGCCATAAATGGTGTAACTATTGGTTACATGGTGAACATTTAAATGATGCTACTGGTAAAATGAGTAAAAGTAAAGGAGAATTTTTAACTGTTTCATTATTAGAAAATAAGGGTTATAACCCTTTATCATATCGTTTCTTTTGCTTACAATCTCATTACCGTAATCAGTTAGTATTTAGTTATGAAGCTTTAGATAAAGCAACTACTACATATAATAAATTATTAAATAAAATTAAAAATATTGAAGATGAAGGTACTGTTGATAATAATATTATTAAAAAATATCAAGAGAAATTTAAAGATGCAATTAGTAATGATTTAAACACTTCATTAATGTTAACTTGTTTATATGATATTTTAAAAGAAAGTACATCAGGTAATACTAAATTAAAAATAATTAAAGATTATGATAAAGTTTTATCGTTAAATTTACTTCAAACAGAAAAAGAATTAGATAGTGAATTAATAGAATACATTAATAAAAAAATAGAAGAAAGAAATTTAGCAAAACAAAATAAGGATTATAATAAAGCAGATCAAATAAGGAAAGAATTGGAAAATAAAAATATTTATTTAAAAGATACAAGAGAAGGAACTATATACGAGGTGAGATAATGGAAAATATATTAATATATTATGGATTAGGAATATTAGGTTTTATAATTGTTCTTTGGGCACAAATTAATGTAACTGGCAATTATAAAAAATATTTAAAATACGGTGTTAAAACTAAAATGACTGGTCAAGAAGTTGCTAGAAAAATATTAGATGCCAATGGATTAAAAGATGTTTATGTAGTTGAAACAAAAGGAGAATTAACTGATCACTATGATCCTTCTAGAAAAGTTGTTAGGTTATCTACTTCTATTTTTCACGAAGATTCTATTTCATCAGTTGGTGTTGCAGCACATGAATGTGGTCATGCAATTCAAGATAAAGAAGGATATTCATTTATGAAAATCAGATCCGCTTTAGTTCCTTTTGTCAACTTAGTTACATATTTGGGATATTTTGGTTTATTTGTTTCTATTTTTGCAGGACTAACTGGTTATTTGAAAATAAGTATTTTAGTTTTAGCGGTAACAATTTTATTTCAATTAATAACTTTACCAGTTGAGTTTGATGCTTCGAAAAGAGCGAAAGAACAATTGATTTCTTTAGGTTTAATTGATGAATCTGAACACGAACAAGTAAGTAAAGTCTTATTTGCTGCTGCTTTAACTTATGTTGCTGGTTTGATATCAAATTTATTACAATTACTAAGGTTAATCATTATATTAAATGACCGTGATTAGTGGATTATTGGTTGTAAACAAACCTAAAGGTATAACTAGTAGAGATGTAGTTAACGAAGTATCTAAAATATTTAAAACTAAAAAAATTGGTCATACAGGTACTTTAGATCCGATTGCTACAGGTGTTTTAGTTTTAACTATAAATAAAGCAACAAAGTTAAGTGAAATAATAACAAGTGAAGAAAAGATTTATCAAGCAGAAGTGGTTTTAGGTATTAAAACAGATACTTTAGATATAACTGGTAACGTTTTAGAAAAATGTAATACAAATTATACAAAAGAAGATATTGTTAATACGTTAAACTCATTTATAGGAACATACAATCAAGAGGTTCCTATTTATTCAGCAGTTAAAATAAATGGTAAAAAATTATATGAATATGCTAGAAATAATGAAGAAGTTACTTTGCCCAAAAGAATGGTAACTATTAAAGAAATTAAATTAGATGAACTAAATTATATTGATAACAAAACTATATTTAAATTTACTTGTAAAGTAAGTAAAGGCACTTATATTAGAAGTTTAATTAATGATATAGCAACTAAATTAAATACAATTGGAACTATGAAAAATTTAATTAGAATAGAACAAGGTAATTTTAATATTAAAGATTCTTATACCTTAGATGATATTAAAAATAATAATTTTAAAATAATATCAATTAAAGAAGCATTAAAAGATTATTTTACTGTAAAAGTAGATGAAAAATTAAAATTTAAAATAGTAAATGGGCAGGTTTTAGATGATATATATAATCAAGAATATGTATTATTTGTAGATGATGATGTTATTGGGTTATATAAAAAATATGAAAATAAACTAAAACCTTATAAAATGTTTAAATAAAGGGAATAATATTATGATAAGTTATATTTTAATAAAAAGTGAATTTGAACCACAGTTTTTATCATTTCAAATAGATAAAGATATTAGAACAAGTGATATTATATTTGTTTCTGAAGATAATTTAATTGAATATATTGCTAACAAAAATATAATATTTATTGGATTTTCAAAAATTGAAATAGCAAGTATTATAAAAGATTCAATTAAATATTGTAGAAAAAAACAAAATTATCAAATAGGATTCCTTAAAAAAAGTTACAATTTTAATTTTAAAGAAATAATGAAAAATAATAATATTTGTTTATTTATGCAAAAAAATAATGTTATTAAAATCTTTTGTATAGAAAATGGAATTGTGGTTTATAAAAATATTATTACAAATTTTGATGATTTAAACGATATTTGTTTTAATAAGTATAATATTATTTTTAAAGGATTATCCAAAGTTCAAATTGCATCATTAAAATTATTTATAAATAGTAAAAAAAGTTATACAAAAAGAATATAGTAAAATAATATATTAAAAATTTACTTAAACTATTTACTTTTTATAAAATATAGTGTATTATTAAATAGTACTTATTTCTAGGGATTGAATCTACTCCGGATTATTTCTTGGATATAAGCAAATATATATGAAAGGAGAAAGAAAATGGCTTTAACAAAAGAAAGAAAAGCAGAATTAGTTAAGAAGTTTGGTAAAAATGATCAAGATACTGGTAGTATTGAAGTTCAAATTGCTATTTTAACTGATGAAATAAATACTTTGACTGCTCATTTAAAAGAACACACTCATGATTTTCATTCAAGACGTGGTTTACTTAAAAAAGTTGGTCAAAGAAGAAGTTTATTAAATTACTTATTAAAACATGATGTTACAAGATATAGAAAAGTAATTAAAGAATTAAATTTAAGAAAGTAGGCACTCTTTTTAAGTGTCTTTTATTTTGGGAGGATTTATGAAAAAAACATTTGAATTAGATTTTAGAGGAAGAAAATTAGTAGTTGAAAATGGAGAACTCGCTAAACAAGCTCATGGATCTGTTTTAGTAAGGTATGGCGATACGGTTGTTTTATCAACTGTTGTAATGTCAAAAAATGTTAATTTATTAGCTGACTTTTTTCCTTTAATGGTTTTATATAATGAGAAATTATACTCTGTTGGTAAAATACCGGGTGGTTTTATTAAAAGAGAAGGAAGACCAACTGAAAATGCTACTTTAGCGGCACGAATGATTGATCGCCCAATGCGCCCTTTATTTCCAGAAGATTTTAAAAATGAAGTACAAATAGTTAATACAGTTTTATCAGTTGATCAAGATAATAGTCCAGAAATAACGGCTTTATTTGGTTCTTCTTTAGCTACTTGTATAAGTCAAGTACCTTTCAATGGTCCGGTGGCTGGTGTTAAAGTAGGAAGAGTTGATGGCAAATTTATTATTAATCCAACTGTAGAAGAAGCAGAAAAATCTGATATCGACTTAACTGTATCTGGTACTAAAGAAGCAATTAATATGGTTGAAGCAGGTGCTAAAGAGGTTAGTGAAGAGGATATGCTAGAAGCATTAATGTTCGGGCATGAAGCAATTAAAGAATTAATTGAATTTCAAGAAAAAATTATTGAAGAAATTGGCGTGCCAAAATACGATTATCCTAAATTAGAAATATCTATAGAACTAACTAATGAAGTAACTAATTTAATTAAAAATGATATTGACTCTGCTTTAAGAATTAAAGATAAGTTAGAAAAATATGCAAAATTAGATGAAATCAAAGAAAAATTATTAGAAAAATATACTGATGAATCGTTGAAAGAAGAAGAATTAAAAGAACTATTAACTAAAGTGGCCAATATATTTGAAAATGTCAAATATGAAGTATTTAGAAATATAGTTGTCAAAGAAAAAATAAGGGCAGATGGTCGTAAAATGACCGAAATAAGACCTTTATCTACCGCTATCGATATTTTACCTAGAACGCACGGCTCTGCTTTATTTACAAGAGGGGAAACTCAAAGTTTATCCGTAACAACATTAGGTGCATTAGGTGAGCATCAAATATTAGATGGTTTAGGAATTGAAGATTCGAAAAGATTTATTTTACATTATAACTTTCCACAATTTTCTGTAGGAGAAACTGGAAGATATGGTGCTCCTGGTAGAAGAGAAATTGGTCATGGAGCGTTGGGCGAAAGAGCCTTATTACAAGTAATTCCTTCAGAAGAAGAATTTCCATATACTATAAGAGTTGTATCTGAAATCTTAGAATCAAACGGTAGTAGTAGTCAAGCAAGTATATGTGCTGGATGTATGAGTTTAATGGCTGCAGGTGTACCTATTAAAGCACCAGTAGCTGGTATTGCTATGGGATTAATTACTAGTGGTAATGATTATACTATCTTAACCGATATTCAAGGTTTAGAAGATCATTTAGGTGATATGGATTTTAAAGTAGCAGGTACCAAAAATGGTATTTGTGCTTTACAAATGGATATTAAAATTAAAGGTATTACCAAGCAAATATTAAAAGAGGCCTTAGATCAAGCACATAAAGCAAGAATAGAAATTTTAAAAGTAATTGCTAAACAAATCAAAGAGCCTCGTAAGGAAGTAAGTAAATATGCGCCTAAAATGATGACATTTACAATTGATCCTAATAAAATTAAAGATGTTATTGGTAAAGGTGGCGAAATGATTACTAAAATTATTTTAGAGGCTAGTAATGTTAAGACAGTTACTGATATCAATGCTGTTAAAGTTGATTTAGAAGATGATGGAAGAGTAATAATCTATCATACAGATAAAGATGTAATAGAAAAGACAGCAAATATGATAAAAGATGTCATTAAAGAAGTAGAAACAGGAAAAATATATACAGGTAAAGTTGTTAAAGTTGAAGATTTTGGGTGCTTTGTTGAATTATGGCCTGGTGTTGAAGGATTAGTTCACGTATCACATTTGGCCAAAGAAAGAGTTGAAAAGCCAAGTGATGTAGTTAAAGTAGGAGATGAAATAATTGTTAAATCATTAGGCTATGATAAGAAAGGAAGATTAAACTTATCTCGTAAAGAAGCATTAAAATAGGAGTGAGTAGTATGATTAGTTTTTACGATTTCAATCAAGAAATAAGAAATATATTAGCAACAATGTATAATCAAATAAATAATAAAAAAAACAATATAAAATTATATGAAGTATTAGAACAAATTAAATTAGAAAACTATTCTTTATATAGAAATATAATTGGATTAACATTTTTAGACAGTTATAGAATTTTAAAAGACAAGGAAAAATATGATAATTTAACATTAAAAGAAATTGAACTAGTATCTATTTTAAATGAAATTGAAGATATAGATGATTTACTAATATTTTTAGATGATAATCCAAGTTATTTAATTTCTTTTATTTTAGGAACAATTAAATTTGACAGATTAAATATTAAAGGACAAGCAAATCTTTTATTAACTACTTCTGATGAATATGCATTAAAATTTAATAAATTTTATTTATTTGAAAAATATAATATGTTTAGAGAAAGAACAACTGATGAAATCATACATGAAGCAATTAATAAAAATCCTCAGGATAAAGTAGAAGATTTAATTAATTTATTGGATGTATTATTCATCGGTAACATTCATTCTTTTTCTAAGCTAACGTTAGAAATATTGCAAGTATTTTATAAATGGAAAAAAATTCTTCAATTAAAAAAACCAGAATTAACATTTGGAATCGATGATAGCATAATTGAAATTGTTGAAAGTAATCCACAAGATAAAATATTATATACTTTATCTTGTGATCCTAATTTAATAGAAATAATAGTAACAGATTTTTTTGAGTATAATTCATTTGATGAAGAAATAAAAAACGAAATTGATGAAGCATATAACAAACTTATTTCTAATGATATTAAGATAAAATTAAAAGAAGTATAATTATTTTAATAAATTATATACTTCTTCTAAAGTTTTATCTTTTTTAATTTTATAAAATGGTTTTAAATGTAAATGGAAATGTTTCACTTCTTGTACTAATCCATTATTTTGAATTAAAGTGAGGCCATCACAATTTAACTTTTCTTCGATTCGTAATTTTAACATTTTAGCCACTTTCATTATATGAGTTAAAGTATCTAAATCAATATCGTCTAAATCTAAATAATGCTTTTTAGGAATTATTAATGTATGACCAGCACTATCAGGATTTATGTCTAAAAAAGCAAAAACAACATCGTCTTCATATATTTTATATGAATTTATTTCTCCATTTACAATTTTACAAAATAAACAATCCATATTTTTACCTCCATATTAATTATATCAAAAAAAATCTAGTTTATCTAGATTTTGTGAATATCTGCGAATATTCTATAATAATTTTGTTAAATTAATTTAAAAAATATACAAATTATATTAATTTTAGTGTATAATTAAATTATATTTTTTGTCTAATTTTAGTTATTTGTTATATGAGAAAAAAAATATTATGAATAAAATGTTATTGACATGATTTAGGAGGTGAAATATGAATCGTGAAGATTTTAATATTTTAAGTAAAAATATTGTGTATTTTGATAATGGTGCTACTTCATTAAAACCAAAGTGTATAGCAGATAGTATCGCCGATTATTATAATAATTATAGTGCAAATGCTCATCGTGGAGATTACGACTTATCTTTAGAAGTTGATAGCAAATATGAGGAAACTAGAACTTTAGTGAAAGAATTTATAAATGCTAAAAAAAATAAAGAAATAATTTTTACTAGTGGCGCTACCGATTCTTTAAATAAAATAATTTTCGGATATTTTAAAAATTATTTAAATAAAGATGATGAAGTTTTAATTACTAAAAGTGAACACGCATCTAATGTATTGCCTTGGTTTGAATTACAAGATGATATTAAAATAAAAGTTAAATATATTCCATTAATTAATTTAGAAGTTACATTAGATAATGTTAAAAATAGTATTACTGATAAAACAAAAGTAATAAGTATTGCTCATATTACAAATGTAGTTGGTGATATTAGGCCAATTAAAGAAATAATCGATTATGCCCATAGTAAAAATATTTTAGTTATTATTGATGGAGCACAAAGTGTAGCTCATACTAAAATCGACGTCCAAGATTTAGATGTAGACTTTTTAGCATTTTCTGCGCATAAGATGTTAGGTCCAACTGGTGTTGGAGTTTTATATGGTAAAGAAGAATTATTAAATAATATTAAACCGATTATTTTTGGTGGGGGGATGAATTCTAGTTTTCAATTTGATGGAACAAGAATTTATAGTGAAATTCCTTCATTATTAGAGGCAGGCACACCAAATATAGCAGGGGTAATTGGTTTTGGTGAAGCAATTAAATATTTAAATAATATCGGTATGAATAATATCTCAAAATATGAAAAAGATTTGAAAAAATATGCAGTTAATAAATTAAAAGAAGTTAAAGATATTATAATATATAATGAAAATAGTGAATCAGGGATTATTACATTTAATATTAAAGATATTTTTGCTCAAGACCTAGCTATTTATCTTAATAAATATAATATATGTGTAAGAGCCGGTAATCACTGTGCCAAGATTTTAAAAGATGATTTAGGCATTAAAAATACTTGTCGAATTAGTTTGTATTTTTATAATACTAAAGAAGAAATTGATTATTTAGTAAAAATTTTAAATAATAATAATCTTAAAGATGAAATTATATAGAAAATTTTGTCTTTTTTTGTTATAATTAAGTAGTGATAATTATGAAGAAGGTATTAATAATTTTTATTTTACTATTAACTGGTTGTGGTAAACAAGAATATAGTAAAAACTTATTTTATATGGATACAATAATTAATGTTAAATTATACAATATAAGTGAAAATAGGGCTAACGAGGCATTTGACGAAATTGAAAAAATATATAAAAAATACGAACAGTTAACTAATTTTTATGATGAAAATAGTGAATTATCTAAATTGAATAATGATGTTAACTATGAAATATCTGATGAATTATTAGAATTAATTAAGATTGGATATGAGTGGAGTGTTAAAACAGATGGCCTATTAAATATTAATATTGGAAATTTAACTAAAATATGGCATGATTTTAGAGAAAATCCTATTAGTTTACCAAATGTAGATAATATTAAAGTAGAACATTTAGAAATAGAAGATAATAAAATATTAAATAATAAAGTAAATATTGATTTAGGCGCAATAACAAAAGGTTATGTTACAGAAAAAGTAGGTAAATATTTAGAAAAAAATGGAATTAATTATTATTTAATCAATGCTGGTGGTAATGTCAAGGTTGGTAAAAGTAATAAAGGATACTATAATATTGGAATCGCTAGTCCTATTAGTAATGAAACTTTTGAGGTCGTAAAAGATGAAAATATTAGTGTAGTAACTTCTGGCGGCTATGAAAGATTTTATGAATATGAAGGTGTTATGTATCATCATATTATTGATCCAAATACTAAATATCCAGCAAATTACATGAAAAGTGTAACTGTTATCGGTGACGATAGTGGTTTATGTGATATTTTGTCTACTACTTTATTTTTAATGAATATAGAAGATGGTAAAGATTTTATTAAAAATTACGATGTTAAAGTTATTTGGTTTACAAATGATAATGAAATAATTAAAAGTGATAATTATGAATAAAAATGATATTAAATTAATTATAATAGTTTTGTTTATTACAGTAATGTTATTTTCTTTATCATTATTTCAAAAAAAAGCAAGTATTGCTAATGTTTATCACGAAAATGATTTAATATTAGAAATCGATTTAAGTATAAATAAAACATATGAAGTAGATGGCGATAATGGTAAAGTAGTAATTGAAGTTTTAAATAATCAAATTAGAGTAGTTGAAGAAAATAGTCCTTATCATTTATGCTCGAAACAAGGATTTATTGGTAATAGTGGCCAATCGATTATTTGCCTACCTAACAAAATTATTATAGAATTACCTAACAATGAATTAGATACTGAGGTGAGCTAACTTGAAAAAATTTACAAGATTATCAATGTTATTAGCGTTATCTGTTGCTTTAAATGTAATTGAAGCAAGTTTACCGTTATTTAATGGTTACATACCTGGTTTAAAATTAGGATTAGCCAACATAGTAACACTTTTTATAATATATAAATTTAGTTTAAAAGATGCTTTTTACGTTGGCATTTTAAGAGTGTTTTTAGTAGGAATTTTAAGAACAGGATTATTTAGTACAACGTTTTTCTTTAGTTTAAGTGGTGTATTATTGAGTATTGCTTGTATGTATTTAGCTAAAAATTTATTTAAATTATCAATTATTGGTGTAAGTATAATTGGGTCTATTGCTCATAGTATAGGACAAATTATTACTTCAATTTTATTATTACAAATGACATCGATGATTTATTACTTACCTTGGCTATTATTATTCTCTATACCAACAGGTATTTTAGTAGGAATTATATGTAAACAATTAGTCAAATTTTATGATGAAGTATTGTCTTTTGAATAATTTTATTTTATAATTTAAACATAGGAGGATTGTATATGAAGAAAGTTTTAAGTTTATTATTAGTTACAGTTTTATTAACTGGTTGTGGTTCTAAAGGATTAAAAGAAGGAACTTATGAAGGTAGTGCTGTTGATAATTATGGTGATCAAGAAAATACTGCAACTGCTAAAATTACGGTTGATGAAAATGGTAAAATTACTGATGTATATTTAGATACTACTTATACAAAAGATGGTGTAGAAACAACTAAAAAAACATTAGGAAATGATTATGGTATGAAGGCTACTTCAGCTAATAAAGGTGTAATTGAAGGCGGTGCTGAATGGTTTGAACAAGTTGAAGCTTTAGAACAAGCAGTAATCGACAATCAAGGAATCGATTTCTTGAATGTTGATGAAGATGGTTATACTGATGCTGTAAGTAAATGTACTATTAAAATAGATGCCTTATATAAGGCATTAGAAGATGCATTAAACAAGGCTAAATAAGATTTGATTTTTCAAATCTTTTTTCATTTATATTTCACATTTTTAGTGTATAATATTTTTGAGGTGAGAAAATGACAGTTTTAATAGTTGATGATGAAGAAAGAATTAGATTATTAATAAAAGAATATTGTTTAAATGAAAATTATAATGTTTTAGAAGCTGAAGATGGTATTATAGCCTTAGATATTATAAAAAATAATAAAATAGATGTTGTAATTTTAGATATAATGATGCCAAATATGGATGGTTTAACTGCTTATAATGAAATTAAAAAATATAATATTCCTACAATCATATTGTCTGCTAGAACTGAAGAATATGATAAATTAATTGGCTTTAATTTAGGAGTAGATGATTATGTAACTAAGCCATTTAGCCCAAAAGAATTAATGGCGAGAATAAAAGCAGTTACAAAAAGATTTAATAATTTAACTGATACTTATATTTACAAAGATTTAAAAATTGATTTTAAAGGCCATGTTGTTTACATTAAAGATCAAGAAATTAAACTAACACCAAAAGAATATGACTTATTAGTTTATTTGATAAATAATAAAAATATTGCTTTATCAAGAGAAGAATTATTATCTAAAATATGGGGATATGATTTTTTCGGAGATGACCGAACTATCGATACACATATTAAAATGTTAAGAAATAATTTAGGGGATTATCGTGATTTGATTCAAACTGTAAGAGGAATGGGTTACAAATTTGAAATTAAATAAAAAATTAAAATCACATATCTGGCTATATTTGATAATTTTTACTTTAATAATTATATTGTTTTTGTGGCTTTTTCAAGTTATTTTTATCAATAAATACTATGAATTAAGTAAAATTGATCAAATTAAAAATACTACTTTAAAAATTATTCGCAATTATAGCGATGATTCCGAATATTTAGATAAAATTTCTTATGAAGATAATATTTGTATTGAAATTGTAAAAAATAAAATGACTGTTTATAGTTCTAATGAATCTAATCGTGGTTGTTTAACAAGTAATTATAAATATAAAAATGAATTTTATAATAGTGGTGAAACCGAACAGACAATTAAATTAATAAATCCATTATTTAATACAAAAACGTTAATATATGCTAGAAAGTATAATGATGATATAACGATTTTTGTTAATGCTTCACTAGAACCACTTGATACAACAATTAATATTTTATCAAATCAATTGATAATAGTAAGTTTTATTGTTATTATTTTAGCGTTTATAATTGGTTATTTTATATCTAAAAAAATAAGTAAACCAATTGAAAATATGAATGAAAAAGCATTAAAATTAGCAAATGGAAATTATAATTTTCAATTTGATAATAATTCTAATATAACGGAAATTGATACACTTGCTAGTACTTTAAATTATGCTAAAAAGGAATTAGAGCATACTGATGAATTAAGAAGAGATTTAATGGCTAATGTGTCTCACGATCTTAAAACTCCACTTACAATGATAAAAGGTTACGCTGAAATGATTAGAGATTTAAATTATGACAATGAAGAAAAAAGAAATGCTAATCTAAATGTAATTATTGAAGAAACCGAAAGATTAAATATATTAGTTGAAGATATATTAACTTTATCTAAAATTCAAGCTAATAAAGATACTTTAAATAAAGAAGAATTTGATTTAGTTGAATTGATTAATAATATTATTAAAAGATATAGTATTTATAAAGAAACCGAAGGCTATAATTTTGAAATAAATACTCCTAATAAATTAATTATTAATGCTGATAAAAAGAAAATAGAGCAAGTTATTTATAATTTAATTAACAATGCTATTAATTATACTGGTGATGATAATAAAATTATTATTAATATTTTTCAAGATAAAAAAATTCGTGTTGAAATAAAAGATACTGGTAAAGGAATAAAAGAAGAAGACTTACCTCATATTTGGGAAAAATACTACCATTCTAAGAAAAAACATAAACGTAATGTTATTGGTACGGGAATTGGATTATCTATCGTAAAAACCATATTAGAAAGCCATAAATTTAAATATGGAGTTATTAGTGAAGTAGGTAAAGGAACTACATTTTATTTTGAAATTAGAAAAACGTCTATTAATTAGATGTTTTTCTAATTTTATATGATATAATTAATTATAGGAGGAATTTATATGGAATTAAGAGAAGTTTATTCAAAAATGTTCGGATGGATGTTTATTGGATTATTAGTTACATTTTTAACTGGTTACGTTGTTTCTAATAGTTATGATATTTTATTATTAGTTGTCCAAATTCCATTTCTTATTTATGCTATTATTGAAATTGGATTAGTAATATTTTTTTCATTAAAAATAAGGACGATGAGTAGTATTACAGCAAAAATATGCTTTTTACTATATTCATTTGTTACAGGACTTACATTTTCTTATTTATTTTTAGCCTATGAATTATATTCACTAATTTATGTTTTTGGTATAACTTCATTACTATTTGGTACATTTGCTTTAATAGGCTATTTTACCAAAATTGATTTAAGTAAATTTAGTACATTTCTATTTATGGGGTTATTTGCAATAATAATTTGTAGTTTAATAAATATGTTTATTGGTAATGAAACATTTGATTTGATTTTAACTATTATTGGTATTGTAATATTTTTAGGTTATACAGCCTATGATATTCAAAAAGTAAAATATAACTTAGACACATTTCCAGAAGATAATTTAGCAATTTATGGCGCTTTAGAATTATATTTAGATTTTATTAACTTGTTCTTAAAATTATTAAGTTTATTTGGTAAAAGAAGAGATTAAGTAACTAAAATGGTTACTTTTTGATTTGAATATATATTTTTGTTATAATATTAAACTGATAGGGGGAAAATATATAAAAAGATTAGATGATATATTGTTAGAAGATATAAAATCATTTGAATTTTTAGATAAAACTTTAATAATTTATACAAAAGATGAAATCCTTAAATATACTTATCCAAATAATTTAGAATTATTAAGAAAAATTTCTTATTTTATTCATCGATATCGTATTGAATGTGAAGATAAAATAAATAAAAATGCTAAACAATTAGAAGAAGAAAGTATAGATATTAAAAATAATATATCAAATAAAATAAATATTTTTTCTGATAATCTTTTTAAAGCAACTATGACATTATTAATAATTGGTTTTATATTTGGTATAAATACTGCATTTCTTTATCTATATTTTGGATTTGGTATATATAATTTTGCTAAATTAATTATGGAAATAAAACAAGATAAATCTAAATTTTCTGTAACTAAAATTTTTGAAACTTCTAGCTTTATTGAATTTCAAAATATGCAAATTGCTTTTGATGAACTAAAAAATAAGTCATTATTTTTTATTGAAAGTTTAGATGAGCAATTATTAACACATATAAAAATTAAACCACAGCCAGAAAGAAATTTTATTGAAAATATGAAAGGAATAAATGTTCTTGATTTTCTTGAAACAATTCCTTATGCTTATGAAGAAAAAGAATTTCAAAAAAGTTTAGGTAATTATCCATATTTAAGAAAGTAAGAGGAAATAATGATATGATAAAATTTCAAAGTGAAACGGAAAATTATTGTTTATATTACCCAGATTCTTTAAAAGATATTTTCATTGAAGTTATACCATTTTTTGAGAAAAAACTAAAAGATTATTGTTTGTTATTTAAAATTAAAAAATTTAGAAAAATTAGAATTAATTGTTTTGATGATATTCAAGAATTTAGAAATTTTATTTATAGTTTACGAAAAGAAGATACCTTACCAAAATATGCTACTGGCACTTATGACGAAGGTATGATTAATTTTTGTATTACAAATGACAACTTAAAAAATAGAATATTACATACTATTTGTCACGAGCTTTTTCATATTATGTATTTAGAATTAATCTTAAATGATGATTATTCTAAAAGAATTGTATGGTATGATGAAGGTATGGCTCAATTTTGTTCTGGAGAATATGATTTTTTGAAAGAAAATAAAAATTTTGAATATTTCTTTAATAATATTAGAAAGAGAACTAATTTTATTCCTAATATGAATCATATAGAACATGGCAATACATTTTGTAATGATGATTATAATGGTTATTATTTATCATACATAGCTATCCGTTATTTAAGTGAAATTTTATCAGAAACAGAATTTAAAAATTTAATGGCAAATTTTGATAAAATTAAAAAAATAGGGGAAAATGTTATTACAAATGCTTTTGAATATTATGAAGAAAAAATCAAGAATAAAAATATTTGACAAAATTAATTATATGTTATATAATGTATATAGATGAAAGAAATTTCATATAATAAAAAAGAGATACATTTAATTTTGAGAGATTAGATGTATGCTCATATTTTTGGGCAAACACCGATATCAATGTTGAGTCGGTGTTTTGATTTTTAATCTTTGTTTTTTAAAACAACAACCGTATAAAATACAATCATTGCAAATGCTTGTCAACTATAAATTTACTTTAGTTTTTTTTAAAAATATAGTATAATTAAGTAGGTGAGAGGTATGGTATATTTATTATATGGAACTATTAATTATTTAATAAATAAAGAAATTACTAAAATAATCAAAGATAATAATATTGAAGAAATAAATGTTAATAAATATGATTTAAACAACACATATTTAAATGATATAGTAAATGATGCTAGTAGTATGTCATTATTTGATGATAAAAAAATAATTATTGTCGATAATAGTTATATATTTACTGGTACTACAAAAAAAACTTTAGAACAAGATCCTATAATATTAGAAAATTATTTAAATAATATTAATGATAATACAATATTAATATTTATAGTTAATAATGATAAATTAGATGAAAGAAAAAAAATAACTAAATTAGTTAAAAAAATAGGTATTGTAAAAGAATTTAATTCTATCGATAACATATCATTAGTTAAACAATTATTTAATGATTATAATATTACTAATGACAATATAAAATATTTGTTAGAACGAGTAGGGGAAGATACTACCCTACTTGCAACCGAAATTGAAAAAATAAAAATATATAAAGATAATGATAAAAATATAACAAAAGAAGATATTACAAATTTAACTTCAAAATCTTTAGAAGTGAATAATTTTAAATTAATTGATGCTATTATAAATAAAAATAAAAATGAAGCATTTACATTATATCAAGATCGAATTAAATTAAATGAAGAACCAATTGCTATTATAATTGCTTTAGCAAATCAAATAAGGATAATGTATCAAGTTAAACAATTATATTTAAATGGATATACAGAGAATAATATTGCTAATATATTAAAAATACATCCATATCGTGTTAAATTAGCCAATCAAAATAGTAAAAAATATGATTCTAATATATTATTAAATTATTTAAAAGAATTAGCCCATTTAGATATATCTATTAAAACTGGTAAGATAGATAAGCAATTAGGATTAGAATTATTTATTTTGGCATTATAAAAAGACTTAATTTATAAGCCTTTTTTAATAATTATTCAACTTCCGATAATATATATTATGTTAACTAACTAATTTTCTAATCTTATTTTTGATTTATTTACTAGTTCATTTATTTTTAATAAATCTTCATTAGTAAACTCTAATTTATATTCTCTTATATTTTGTTTAAATATAATATTAAAATCGTGAATTAATCTTTTTTTATTTTCCTTATCAATTACTTTATAATGTTCTAAATAATACATTTTATTATTAAACAT
Source organism: uncultured Bacilli bacterium (assembly GCA_944332725.1). GTDB lineage: Bacteria > Bacillota_I > Bacilli_A > RF39 > UBA660 > Faecisoma. The sequence continues at coordinate 7,871 of CALVKO010000009.1, read as the reverse complement.
TGCTGCTATATTAATTATTGATTCTTTAATAATATTATTATCAATTAATTTATCGTTATTAATAACATCGTTAAATAAATCGTCTATTTTCTCACATAATAGTTTGTATGTCCCACTACTACTATATTTGTCAAATTGTTTTTCTGTATGTAGTCCATCATATATTAAACCATATAAAAAATCATTTACTGGTACTGATTGATATAAATATCCTTTATTAGTTCTTAAATTAATTTTTGAATCAATAACATAATTAATATCACTATATGGCTTATCAAATTCATTGTTCATAGCAAATACAAGTAATCTAATAATTGTACTAAATTGATTTGCATTACATAACCAATTCGAATTAAATAATAGATCATCTATACATTTTATTTGATTATTATTATATTTTTTTAGTAAACAAATATTCGTGATTAATATTAAACCTATTTCATTAAAAGCCTCACCATAATAATTATATTTATCTTTATCTTTTTCTTCAATTACTAAGCCACTATATACTAATCTTTTTGCTCCTTTATTATATAATTCAACAAAATCAAAATCTGGTATACTTAGATACTTAATTAATTCATATAAATACAAATAATTACTATCTAAATTATTCTCTTTGTTGATTATTTTTTTAATTGAATTATATATTTTTTTACTTTGTTTATTTAATTTATTTGTAATTTTCTCTTTATTATTATTATCAAATAAAGAAAGTAGCATATTATAGCAATCATCAAATATAGTTTGTTCAAATTTATCTAATTCATTTGAAAATTTCACTTTCAAACACCTACTTTTATATTTATTATTTACTTTATTATAACAAATATTCCATAATTTAACAATTATATTAATAAATAATTTTAAATAATATGTCAATAATATTAATGGGTGATAAAATGAAAAAGAATAAACAAGCTAAAAATTGTAATTCTAACAAATCATGTAAAGGATGCAAAGAAAACAAAATGAATTCTAACATGAATAAAGAAAATACAAATTGTAATGCTAATACTTCTTCAAATTATGATTTTGAATAAGTTTTAACCCAAGAAAAAAAGACGATTTTAAGGTCTTTTTTCTTTTTGTAATTTTTTTACTAAGACTTCAATATTAGGATTTGAATGATTATTATCTATATTTATTTCACTCACAAAGCTTTTCTGTGCTAAAATATAGTTATTTAATTGCAATGTGCGATTTATACCTCTTTCATATTTACTTTGTTTGTTAATTGATAATAGACCTTTAAAAGATGATGTTATAAATTCATGTATTTCGTTAAGTATAATCCTATTATTAAGTTCTCCTATTGCTTCAATTTCAATCATTCTATCAGTTACTGAAGTTTCATTCAAAGCATGGTTAATATATTGACTATTATCAAATGATAGACATACTTGAATTCCATTTTTGTCTAACACAACATCCGTTCTTTTTGTACGAGAATTTAAAATTGGAAATTTTAGAATTTCTTCAAAATTCACTGCAGCATTTGAGGCAATCATTTTTTGTCTAAAGGTTTCAAAATTATCATCTGGTAAATTTTCTTCTATTTCAATTCTAGATGAATATACTTCCCCTTTTTCAAGTGGCATTTTACATGTAGCCTTTATTTTTTCTTTACCCTTTTGGTCAATTTTCCGTATTCTTAATGACCCACCATTTCTATACAAATCTAAATTTTTTGTATCATAATATTCATCATTATTTTGTTTTTCTGTAGTTGATATTATTTTAAAGCCATTTGCCATAAAAACAGATATAATTTGATTCAATAAAGTATCTTGATCTAATATATTAGATTCTTCAAAATTATCCCCTAAAATATACTTTAGTTCAAATTCTTCTGGTTTCTTATTTAATTCTTCTATCATCTTTCTTACCTCACTATCATAATTTTTAAACTCTTCCACACTCAATCCAAGCTCTATCCTTAATAATTCAGGATTAAAAAATATATATCTATCTTCTAAAACCTCTTGTGGTCTAATTAGATTTGTACATTCTGTTAAATCCATTATTCTATTACCATTTTGAATATTTAATTTTTGTTCTTTCTTATATAATTTTGTTTTAGTTCCAATACTTACAATTGACATAGTATTATCTAATTCGATATTTCTAAATATTTCTTTTAATCTACTTTTTATTTTATCAATTGAAATATCGTTATCTATTAAAATATAATCACTAATATTACTAAAATCACATAAATATGCCATGATTAAATCCAAATTTGTTTTAGCTAAAATATCAAATGATTTTTTAAAATCTACATCTTTCATTTTAAGAAAATCATCTAAATTACTAACTTTAGGATTAGAAGATAATACTTTAAAACTATTTGAAACAGGAATTGAATGTAATATTGTAGAATTCCTATATCTTTCTATAATCTTCTCAAATATAAAATCTCCCAAAACAGATATTGGGCTCAAATAAACGTCTCTATACATTTGATATCTTTGTAGCAAAACATTTTCTATGCCTGCCAATCCTTTTCTATCAATTAAAAGTTCATATTCTTGATTGTTATTAACAACAACATTCATATTTGAAATAATTCGTTTTAAATCTATTGCAGAAGAAATGCCAACATAATGAGAATCACGAAGTAGGTAATCAATTCTATCAGCATCTAACTGATAGGAAACAAGATTATTAAGTAGTTTTGTAAAACTATCTTTTCCTAATTCATCTTTATCATTAATCTCTGCTATAAAACCTGCAATTTTTTTTACTTTTTGTTTTCCAAAAATTTTTGTTATTACATGATTTACTTCTGTATCTCCAAGCAATATATCTGTGGTTCTTTTTTCATGTGAATAATTTGTTACCAACTCTAATGAATGAGAAAATGGGCCATGCCCTATATCATGTAATAACATAGAACATAGGGCAATGTCTTTATCATCTTTACTAAGTTCTATATCATAGTTTTTCAATATTTCTTCTAATCTTTTTAAAAATAAAGACATGACATAAAAAGCACCAATACTATGACTTAATCTATCATTTTGTTCTAACCCTTTAAATTCCAATTGAGAAAAACCATTTTGTGAAATATCTGATAGTCGTTGCATTTCTTTTGTTAATACTATTTCAGAAAAAGGATATGGTACAATTATCTTTCCATAAATTGGATCTTCCACAATTAATGACTTATCTTCGTTTTCAATATATCCAAATGCCATAATAGCCTCCTTAAATAAATTATACCATATAGCAGACTATGTCAGCAACCTAAATGTTTTAATTTTTTCAAATAATTCGCCCTTCCCCTACTCTAACTAAATCATCTTCCACACAACCACTTACACTAAAAACTTCATATGGATCAATAATACTTGTTGGATTAATAAAACTTCTTATTTTATTTAATAAATCTTTATTACATTTTTTCATTGCTTCAAATGCTAAGACACTACCAACAACATATGGATATAAATCATAAAATTCATCATCTAATAAAAAATTTATATATTTATCACATTTCATATAAGCTAAATCAATTGGCTGTGTTTCGTTGTTTTTAATAGGAAGTTGGTTGATTCTTTTTAACCATTCTAACACATCTTCATAATATTTTATATCTTCATTTATAGATATTTTTCTTTTTTTAACTAGAACTTCTAAATAATTATATAATGGTGTGAATGTTAAAGAAATAAGTGATAAGTCGATAATTCTTATTTTTTGATAAATAGCAAATAATTCATTAATATCAAAACCTTGTTTTTGTAAATATGATAGAGTATATATTTCATAAAAAATAGAAAAAAATTCTGATAAAATTGGCGGTAAATCAATGTTGTATTCTACAATAATAAAATGAATTAATTCGTGAATTATACTGATAACATCATGTAATGTGTTATTAAGTTTAAGAAATAAATAATAATTTTCATCATCTATAATAACACAATTACTATCACTTGGAATTTTATCTAATTTTAATTTGATTCTTATTTTTTCTAATTCTTCTTTTGAATAGTTATTAATATTTATTATTTTTCCTTCTTTTTTAGCCTTTAAATATATATTTAACCACTCTAAAGAAGGATCTACTTCTTTTAATATTTCACAAATATAACTATTTATTTCTTCTTCAGTTAATTTCGTTAAATTTTTAATATCATATTGTTCATCTACTTGACAATCGATAAGAAAATCTTTCATCATATCCATTATAACAGGAAAATTATAAAACATAAACTCATCTTTATAATTATCGCTATCTTTTAATTTCGTAATCATTAACCATAATAAATCACTTAAAACTTCATAACAGCATTTATCATGTAACCATTTTTCTAATTCTTTATCTGAAATATTTTCATTACCTGTTTCAATTTTGTATAATTCTCTTGCTCTATCATATAATTCAGAAATGTTAAAGTCTTGATATATCAGTTTTAAATTATATTTTTCATTTAATAATAATTCTGAATAAACTTCTTTTGGATTCATTTCACTAATTAATTTCATGTAATTCCCCCATTGGGAATATTATAGCATAATCAAAATTAAAAAACAAAATGATTTATTAACATAAGTAAGACTCCTAAAATAAAAAATAAATATGTTATATTTAATTTATTATAACTTTTAGAAGTTGGTAATAATTCATACATTGCAATATGTATCATAATACCTGCTATAATACCAAATAAAAATCCCATGATTCTATCATTAATATAATTGCTTAAAAAAAGATAAGTCAATAATGCACCAAATGGTTCTGATACAGCAGATATAAATGTATAAAAAATAGCCTTAAATTTGCTATTAGTAGCATAATAAATAGGAATAGATATACTAATACCTTCTGGTATATTATGTAATGCAATAGCGATAGTTAAAGAAATTCCTAACATAATATTAGTATTAGTAGCCATAAAAGTAGCAATTCCTTCTGGTATATTATGAATTATTATAGCTAACATCGCAAATACCCCTACTCTATATAAATTATTATCGGTAGGAATATATTTATCAATAAATATCGAAAATAAAATACCACTTACAACAAATATTAACACATATATAATAGAAGGAAACTTAGGAAAAATATTAATTAATAAATTATATGATTCTGGTATTAAATCAGTAAGTGATACTGTAAACATAACCCCTGCAGCAAATGCTAAAGATGCTACAATTATTTTTTCATTTTTTTTCTTAAATATAAAAATTGTACCAAGCATAGTTGATAATCCCGCTATAATAGTTAAAATAAAAGCAAATGATATGTTATTCATTGATATCACCTATAAAATTATATGAGCAAATAAAAACTTAATAACAAGTATTAAGTTAAATATCAAGATTATCAATATATTCGATAAAATATAAAGGAATATTTAGTATTTTTCCATCTTTTTTTAAATTATTAGCTGAAAAACGATATGATATTAAATTATCATTATTCGAATTATACTTTGTTAAACTATTATGATTAGTGCTTTTATTAGATTTAACTTCGATGGGAATAATTTTGTTTTCTTTTTGAATCACAAAATCAATTTCATTGCGATCAAATGTATAATAATTAGGAACATTATTATATAAATATGTTAAAGTGTTAATAACATAATTTTCTGTAAATGCACCTTTAAATTCTTCTAATAATTTATTACCTTCTAATATTATCTTACTATCTAAATTAGCCATTTGTCTTAATAATCCAACATCGTTCATATATATTTTAAAAGCTGATAAATCATAATATGCTTTTAGAGGAAAAGCACATTTAGATACATTGTAACATTTTGTTATCAAATTAGCATCATTAAGCCAATTTAAAGCATTTTCATATTCACGAGCCCTTGCTCCTTCTTTAACAACTTGATAAATAAATTTTTTATTTTTTTTAGCTAATTGGGCAGGAATTCCATTCCAAATTAAAGATATTTTATTAGCTTCATTACTATCAGTATGCTTAGAAAAATCACTTTCATAAGCGCTTAATATGTTTTTTTGAATATAATTTACTTTAGCAATATCTCTTTCCATAACCCAAATATAAACTGCTTCAGGCATTCCTCCGACAATATAATATGCTTTTAACTTTTCCATCAATTGTTCTTCAAAAATTAAAGGTATTTCCGATACATCTTTTTTTTGTCTCATATAATCAACTAAATTTTGACAATCATCAGCAATTAAAAATTCACTAAATGACATTGGATATAAATTTAAAAAATCTACTTTACCAACAGGAAAAGAAGTTTTTGATGATCTTATTCCTAATAGTGAGCCTGCACAAGCGATATGATATTCATTAGCTTCTTCACAAAAATATTTTAATGAATTTAAAGCATTAGGGCATTCTTGAATTTCATCAAAAATAATTAAAGTATTTTCTGGTTCAATTTTATCCCCGTTTACTAATATCAATTGCTCAATAATTCTTTTTGGATCTTTAGTATTATTAAATAAAGCCGCTAATCCTTCATCATGGTCAAAATTAAAATATGCAACATTATTATAGTATTTTTCACCAAATGACTTTAATAAAAAGGTTTTCCCTACTTGTCTTGCACCTTTCAAAATTAATGGTTTTCTAGTTTTGCTACTTTTCCATTCAATTAGCTTATCAGTCATAAATCTTTGCATAAAATCATCCCCTTTTTAACATTATATCACATTTTTGCAAGAATTATTAATATATTTATCACACTTTTGTATAATATTTTATAATATTAATCACATTTTTGCAAAAAAAATTGCATTATTTTGCAATTTATTTATATTTATTATAATCTACACCAACTATTTCACAAGCAATTTCAAATATAGTTTTTTCTGTATCAAGATTTTCTTCAATGTAAAGATTAATATGTCTTTTAACAGATGATTGAGTTACTTCCATATTAACAGTATAAACTTCATTATTATCTTCCCAAATATTAATAATTTCTTTTACAATCCTATCTTGTTTATCACTTGATTCAGTCACTTCCATTTTCCAATCTTCTACTTTATAGTCATATACTTTAGTGCTACAACCTGTTACAAATAATAACGTAACAAATAAAACTAATATCTTTTTCATATCATCACCCAAATAGAGTATATCATATCATAATTAATTATGTCAAAATCCGTTTTAAACTTCTTAAATAATCTTTATTTTTAATTCGATATGATTCGATAGCTTTTTGTAAAGATTTATTATATGTCCAATCATCTAAATTACAATTTTTTAAAAATATCAATGTTTTATCATAGTATTTTATTAAACATATCGAAATAAGCCATGCAATAGCCATTTTAACGTAATATTCATCACTCTTCATACAATTAACCACATTAAATACTTCATCGATATAATCGTCATTTAAATAATAAAATAAAGATACTATCCCTACTCTTTTAATAAATGTTTTATCACTTTTTAAATATTCTTTTATTTTTATAAAATATTTATCTAAATTTTTATTAATTATCTTATAATTTAAAACAATTGAATCACAGGTAGCCCACGAGTCGATATAATTAATGTAATCATTAAATAATTTAATTGATTCATCATAATCTTTTAAGTATGTAATAACAAGCCCGTGTAACATAATTTCTTCATAATATTTATGTTTATTGTTTTTAATAAAAGTTAAATAATCTAATTTACTTATTTCTTTAGCCATCTTTTTTAAAATAGGAAGTCTTACGCCAATTATATTATTTGTTTTAATAATTCTTTCATTAAATTTTTTATATTCATCATCTTTAATACTATACAAATATTTAATTAATTCATTATTATCCGTGAGGATGGAATTTGGCATATTCATCTTTTAATTTTTGATTTGAAATATGAGTATATATTTGTGTAGTAGATAATGAACTATGACCTAACATTT
>CALVKO010000008.1 GCA_944332725.1 uncultured Bacilli bacterium | reverse complement strand
AACGCGAAAGCCACCAAAGAAGGAGAAATATCTAATCGTGAGATTAGATGCAGTCAAATTTATTTGATTTTTGTTCTAAGTGTAATTGATTTTTAAAAAATTAATGTGTATACTTATATTAGTAGGTGAGTATATGTTTAAAAAGAAGTTTAAAAAAACAAAACCATCTTTATTTAAAAGTTTTTATTATGCATTTCAAGGAATAAAGGTAAACATATTAAACGAACGAAATTTATGCATTCATTTTATGGTAATGTTATTAGTAATTGCTTTTGGTTTTATTTTAAATATAAGTAAGACAGAATGGTTAGTATGTATTTTATTATTTGGTTTTGTTATAACTTTAGAATTAATGAATACGGCAATTGAAACTGCAATTGATATATGTATGCCAGAAATTAATCCGAAGGCTAAGTTAGCTAAAGATACATCAGCAGGAGCAGTATTGGTAGTAGCAATAGTATCAATAGTAGTTGGGATAATGATTTTTGGTCCTAAATTATTAGAAATATGGAGGAATTTATGATTAATCAAACAATTTTTAGAGCATATGATATAAGAGGAATTTACGACGAACAAATAACTGATGAAACGGCTTATATATTAGGTAAAAGTTTTGGTAGCTATGTACAGTTAAAAGGAAAGAAGGAAGTATTAGTAGGATATGATAATAGATTATCTTCCCCTAATTTAGCTAGTAATTTAATTAAAGGATTATTAGAAACAGGAGTCAACGTTACTAATTTAGGTTTAGTTACAACACCAATGCTTTATTATGCAAGGCAGCATTTAAATAAATGGGCAGCGATAATGATTACTGCTTCACATAATCCAAGCAACCATAATGGATTTAAAATTTCATTTGATGAAAATGGTAATGCGGCAGGACAAGAAATAATTGATTTTAGAGATTTTACTAATAAAGAAGAGTTTTTAAAAGGTAATGGTATTTTATCAAATTATGATATTAAAGACGAATATGTTAATTTAATAGCTAACAATTTAAAAATAAGTAAAAATATTAAAGCAGTATTTGATTGTGGTAATGGAACGGTGTCAATTATTTTAAAACAAATTCTTGATAAGTTAAATATAACATATGGCTTATTATATTGTGATAGTGATCCAACATTCCCTAATCATCATCCTGATCCATCAATAAGTTCTAATTTAGTTGATATTCAAAAAAGAGTTGTTGAATTAGGTTATGATATTGGTGTTGCTATGGATGCTGATGGTGATCGTGTAAGAATAATTGATAATAAAGGTAATATTATTAACTCAGATGTTTATATGATTATGATGTACCGTTATTTAAAGAATAAAATAGTTAATAAAGCATTATATGATGTTAAATGTTCTAAGTCTTTAATAGATGAGTTAAATAAATTAAATTATAAGCATATTATGTATCGAACTGGTAATTCTTACATGTATCGTAAATTTCACGATGAAAAAATACAATTTGCAGGAGAATACTCCGGGCATATGTGGTTTGGTGATAGATTCTATGGCTTTGATGATGGATTATATGCCGGATTAAGAATGATTGAATTATTATCAAATAGTGATAAAAAATTAGATGAATTGTATAATGATATAAATGTATATTATTCAACTGATGAATTAAAAATAAACACAACGGAAGAAAAGAAATATCAAGTAGTAGAAGAAGTAAAAAAATATGCTATTGGTAAAAATTATAAATATAATGATATTGATGGAATAAGAGTTGAATTTGAAGATGGCTGGGCATTGATTAGATTTTCTAATACTGGTCCTATAATAAGTGCTAGATTTGAGGCTAAGTCAAAACAAAGATTACAAGAAATAAATGATGAATTTATGTCAATAATTAATAAATATAAGTAAAATTATTTTCAACAATTAAAAAAAATGATATTATTATATTAATGAGGAGTAATATGTTAAAGGAGAAGAATATTGCAGTTGCAATTATTTTATCATTAGTAACATGTGGCATATATGGAATCGTTTGGTTTATAAATCTTACAGATGATGCTGCATATATTAATGATGATCGTAGTTTTTCTGGAGGTAAAGCATTTTTATTCACTTTAATTACATGTGGTATTTATGGTATCTATTGGAATTATAAAATGGGAAAAACTTTATATGATGGAAAAACAAAACGTGGCTTGCATGCTTCAGATAATTCAATATTGTATTTAATTTTGGGACTTATTGGATTAGGTATAGTTAATTATTGCTTAATGCAAAATGAAATTAATGAAGTAGCAAATCAAACAAAATAAGGAGTTGGCAATATGGTAAAAAATATTAAGATAAAAATTATATTAAGCTTAATAGTTATTTTACTATGCGCTTCTTTTTTTTTCTTATATACTAAAATTAATATATTTATTCCATGTTTATTTCATCAAATAACTGGTTTATATTGTCCAGGTTGTGGAATAACAAGATGTTTAGTATCAATAATAAAACTAGATTTTATACAGGCATTTAGGTATAATATGTTAGTTTTTATTTTGATGCCTTTGTTTATATTTATTGGAATAAAAAAGTATTATTGTTGGATTTTAAATAAGCAATGTATTATATTTTCTAATCGATTTTATGTATTTTTGGTAGTTATAACTATATTATTTGGGATATTAAGAAATATTTTTCCTTTTTTAGCGCCAACAATTATTTGAATTTTATTTAATTATATAGTATAATCTTATATTGAGAAATGGGTGAATTTATGATTGAAAGATTAACTGCTATTGAAAATAGATATAATGAGATAACTGAAGAGTTAATGAAACCTGAAAATATATCTGATATTAAAAAAGCAACTAATTTATCGAAAGAACAGGCAAGTTTAAAAGATGCTTATGATGCATATCAAGAATATAAAAAAATAACTAAAGATATAGAAGAAGCAAAAGAAATGATAAAAGATCCTGAATTAGGAGAATTTGCCAAAGAAGAATTAGAAGAAAATCAAAATAAATTAGAAAAATTGACAAAAGATATTGAGGTTATGTTATTACCAAAAGATCCTAATGATGGTAAAGATGTTATTGTCGAAATAAGAGGTGCTGCTGGTGGGGATGAAGGAAATATTTTTGCCGGCGACTTATTTGATATGTATAAAAAGTTAGCAGAAAGAAACGGTTGGAAAATTGAAATAGTTGAAGAAGAAAAATCAGAAGCGGGTGGATATTCATTAATTAGTTTTATAGTAAGAGGAGAAAATGTTTATTCAAAATTAAAATATGAATCCGGAGCACATCGTGTTCAAAGAGTACCGGTTACTGAAACTCAAGGTAGAGTCCATACTTCAACTGCTACAGTTTTAGTAATGCCAGAAGCTGAAGAGTTAGACTGTGATTTAGATATGAATGATGTTAGGGTTGATATAACTAGAAGTAGTGGTTGTGGTGGTCAAGGAGTTAATACAACTGATTCTGCAGTTAGATTAACTCATATTCCAACGGGAATTGTTGTATACTCTCAAACCGAAAGAAGCCAAATAAAAAATAAAGAAAAAGCGATTAAAATATTACAAACTCGTCTATATGATTTAAAAATGCAAGAAAGAGAAAAAGAACTAGGTGCAGAAAGAAGAAGCAAAATTGGTACAGGCGATAGATCAGAAAAAATAAGGACATATAATTATCCTCAAAATAGAGTTACTGATCACCGTATTGGATTTACTTTAAATACATTAGATAGAGTAATGCAAGGCGATATTGATAAAGTAATTGATGCTTTGATTATAGAAGATCAAAATAGAAAACTAAGAGGAGAATAATTTGACTGATATTGAATATTTAAAAAAATATTTAGATTCTGATAAATTAGAAGAAGGTATCATTAAATTAAATCAAGGAATACCAGTACAATATATAGTAGGTAATGTTGAATTTTATGGTAATATTATTGAAGTAAATGAAGATGTTTTAATACCTAGATTTGAAACAGAGGAATTAGTTGATAGAGTAATAAAAAAATTAAAAAATAAAAAAAAATTAGATATAGTAGATTTAGGTACTGGTAGTGGTTGTATCGCTATTTCGTTAGCTAAAAATTTAAATGGTAATGTTGATGCTGTGGATATCTCTAAAAAGGCTTTAGAAGTGGCTAAAAAAAATGCTATTAATAATAATGTTGATATAAATTTTTATTTGGGTGATATGTTAAATCCTTTAAATAAAAAATATAATTTAATAATAAGTAATCCACCATATATCGCTTATGATGAAGAAATTATGGATATAGTTAAAAATAACGAACCACATCTTGCTTTATTTGCAGATAAAGAAGGATTATATTATTACGAACAAATTTTAAAAAATGTTAAAAGTTATTTAAAAGATAATTATTTAATTGCTTTTGAAATAGGTTATAAGCAAGGAAAAAAAATTGAATCTTTGGCTCATAGATATTTATCTTGTAAAGTTACTATTGAAAAAGATTTATCTAGTAAAGATAGATACATATTTATTGAAAACTCTTAAATAGAGTTTTTTTGATATTTTTCTAGTTATATTATAATAAAATAAAAGATAATTTTATATTAACCAACTTGACACTTTAAATAAAAATTTTAAAAATGACATAAAATATATTGACAAGTGATTAATAAAAGTATTATTATTATTTCAATAACTTTGATGAAGAAAAGTAAAATTAATTATATTTTATAGAGAGTTAGATATTTGGTGTAAATCTAATAAATAAATTAATTTGAAAAACACTTCGGAGTTGCTTACCGAAAAATTGATTTAGTAGACTAAGCCGGTAGAACACCGTTAAAAGTTCTAGATTTGTTAGAATCAAAATAAAGAGATTATAATTTTTTTATAATAAATTGGGTGGCACCGCGGAAACCAGACTTCGTCCCAAAATTAGGGATAATGGTCTGGTTTTTTATTATAGAAAGAGGGATAAATATGTGTAGTTTTTTAGTTTATACAAAAAATGATGTTAGTATGAAAGATTTTAAAGGAGGATTAGAAAAAATAAAATATCGTGGTCCAGATATGACTAGGGTAATTGAAGATAATGGTATGTGGGGATTTAATAGACTTGCAATTATGGGACTTAATGATTCTGGTATGCAACCATTTGTTAGAGAAAATAAAAAAGTAGTATGCAATGGTGAAATATATGGATTTAGAAAAATAAAAGATAACTTAATTAAAAAAGGATATGATTTTAAATCTGAAAGCGATTGTGAAATTTTATTACCTTTATTAAAGGAAAAAGGTTTAGATATGTTTAAAGAATTGGATGCCGAATTCGCATGTGTCATGTTTGATGGCAAAGATTTTATTGCTGCTCGTGATCCTATTGGAATAAGACCATTATTTTATGGCTATTCAAAAGTAAGTAAAAATATAATGTTTGCATCAGAAGCAAAAGCATTGATAAAATTATGTGATGAAATATTGCCTTTTCCACCAGGTCATTATTATTATAAAGGAGATTTTATTTCTTATTGTGATCCGACGAAAGTTGATAAGATTAATTATGGTGAAATAGATGAAATAACTTCAAATATAAAAGATAAATTAGAACAAGCAGTTATTAAACGTTTAGATGCTGATGCACCATTGGGATTTTTATTAAGTGGTGGACTAGATTCAAGTTTGGTGTGTTCAATAGCAGCAAAATATTTAAAAAAACCGATAAAAACGTTTGCTATAGGAATGAGTAAAGATGCAATTGATTTAAAATATGCTAAGAAAGTTGCTAATTTTATTGGTAGTGAGCATACTGAAGTAATTATTACTGAAAAAGACGTGTTAAATGCATTAGAAGAAGTAATATACCATCTTGAAACATGGGATATTACAACTATTAGAGCAAGTATTGGTATGTATTTGTTGTGTAAATGGATTAAAGATAATACAGATATTAAAGTTTTATTAACAGGTGAAGTAAGTGATGAATTATTTGGATATAAATATACAGATTATGCACCAAATAAAGAAGAATTTCAAAATGAAAGTGCAAAAAGAATAAAAGAATTATATATGTATGATGTTTTAAGAGCAGATCGTTGTATATCTGGATGTTCTATAGAAGCAAGAGTTCCTTTTGCTGATTTAGATTTTGTTAAATATGTTATGGCTATAGATCCATCAAAAAAAATGAATGTATATAATAAAGGTAAATATCTTCTTAGAAAGGCTTTTGTTGGAAATTATTTACCAGAAGAAATTTTAATGCGTGAAAAAGCTGCATTTTCTGATGCGGTTGGTCATTCTATGGTAGATTATTTAAAAGAATATGCTGAAGAAAAATATACCGATGAAGAATTCAAAGAAAAGATAAAAAAATATAAAATACCTTTTACAAAAGAATCATTGTTATATTTTGAAATATTTATTAAATATTATAAAGGTCATGAAAATTTGATAGTTGATTATTGGATGCCAAATAAATCTTGGGGAGGTTGTAATGTAAATGATCCATCAGCACGTTATTTAAAAAATTATGGTGATAGTGGAAAATAAAAAAATTAAATCAAACTATTTAAAAAAAATTTTAAATTTGGTACAATATATTGGGTGGTAAAAATGGAAAAACTTATTCTATTATTAAATCAAATTAAATTAGAAAAAGATTCTTTGAAATATTTTAATGATGGTAAATTAGATAAAATAATAGGTAATAAGGATAAAACATGTTATCACTTTTTTATTACCTTAACTAATACATTACCACTTACAATTTATATTAATTTTTTAGAATGTTTAAAAAATAATTTTAAAAATTATAAAGTAAGTGTTTCATTTAAAGTTGAAAATAAAAATGATGAATATGTAAAAGATTATTATAATTATCTATTAAAACAAAATTTAAAAGAATATCCATTATTAGAAACTTTTATAACTGACAATTTAGATGTTAGTGACAATATAATAAAAATTAAAGTGGCTAACAAAGCAGAAGAAATGAAATTTAAATCAATAGAAGTTAAATTAATTGATTTATTAAATAGTGTTGGTTTTGATGATATTAGTATAAATATATTAATCGATGAAGAAAAAAGTAAAGAAATAAGAAAAGAAATTGAAGAAGCAAAAGTAATTGAAGTGCCAAAAGAAAAAAAAGAAATAATTGAAATAATGGGTAGTTTTATTCCTAAAATAACGCATGAAATAAGTGGTATATTTGCTGAAGAGGATAATGTTAGTATTGAAGCCTATGTTTTTGGTATTGATTTGTTTGAATCAAGCAAATCTAATTTTAAAATATTTACTTTAAAAATAACTGATTTTAATGATAGTATGTATGCTAAATTATTTGTAAAAGAACAAAGTGATTTCGATTTTTATAAAAAAAATATTAAAAATAATACTTGGTATAAATTTAGAGGATATACTAAATTTGATAAGTATTCTAATGAAATTGTATTAAATTTAAGAGATGTTAATAAAAGTGATAAAGTAATATCTACGCCTTGTGATGACGCTTTAGAAAAAAGAGTGGAATTACATGCTCATACGATGATGAGTCAAATGGATGGGGTAGTAGATGCTAAAACATTAGTTAAGCAAGCCTATAAATGGGGACATAAAGCAATAGCTATAACTGATCATAATGGTGCCCAAGCCTATCCTGATGTCTATCATTTAGTATGTGATTTAAATAAAGGTAAGGAAGAAAAAGATAAATTTAAGGCTATATATGGAACAGAATTAACATTAATTGATGATAGTGTAAATATCGTAGTAAGAGAAAATGATTCTATTTTATTAGATAATACATATGTTGTTTTTGATTTTGAAACTACTGGTTTTAATGCAGGTGGTGGCGATACTATTATTGAAATAGGTGCAGTTAAAATTCATAATGGGGAAATAATTGATAGATTTGATGAATTAATAAATCCCGGCCGTAAATTACCTTTAAAAATAACTGAAGTTACCAACATAACTGATGAAATGTTAGAAGGTAAAGATAATGAAGAAAATGCTATTAAAAGATTTATTAAGTGGTATGGCGATTTACCAATGGTTGCTCACAATGCAAAATTTGATACATCTTTCTTAGAAATGTGTTATAAAAAATATAATTTAGGTGAGTATAAAAATACTGTTATTGATACATTAGAATTGTCAAGGGTATTAGATAGTAATTATGCTAGACATAATTTAACAGCCTTAGTTAAAAGGTATGATGTTCCTTGGGATGAAGATGCTCATCATAGAGCAGATTACGATGCCGAAGGTACCGCATTAGTATTTCATAAAATGATGCAAAAATTATCGAGTCAAAATATTGAAAAAATATCACAATTAAATAAGATGATTGATAAAAGTGAAATTCATAAATATGGAAGAAGTTATCATGTCAATATATTAGTAAAAAATAAAATAGGATTGAAAAATTTATTTAAGATAATTTCATTAGCCAATACTACTTATCTATATAAAACACCTAGAATATTAAGGAGTGTTTTAAATGAATTAAGAGAAGGATTATTAATTGGTAGTGGTTGTTATGAAAGTGAAGTATTTATTGAAGCAAAAAGTAAATCTGATGAAGAACTAGCAAATATAATAAACTTTTATGATTATGTTGAAGTACAACCAGTTGATGCTTATAGCCATTTATTACAAACTAATGATTTTGGATCTAATATTGAAATAATGGAACAAATTAGAAAAATAATTAGAGTAACAAAGGATTCTGGTAAGATAATAGTCGCTACTGGTGATGTTCATCATTTATTTAAAGAAGACAAAATATATAGAGAAATTATCGTTAATCAAAAAGTTCCTGGTGGTGGAAGACATCCACTTGCTAAAAATAATATAACTGAAATACCTAGTCAACATTTTAGAACAACTAATGAGATGTTAGAAAATTTTGAGTTTTTAGATGAAGAAACTAGAAAAGAAATAGTTATAACAAACCCTAATAAAATTGCAAATATGGTTGATATAATTGAAGTTATTATTGAAACGGGTGGTGTTCCTTTTTCTCCAAAAATTGATAAATCTGTAGAAACAGTTACTGATTTAGTTTATACCAAGGCTAAAGATTGGTATGGTGATCCGCTACCATATAATATAGAAGAAAGAATTGCTAAAGAATTATATGGTGATGGTATATTTAATAGTATTAAAGAAGAATTAAAAAGAAATAATGTAGAAAATATAGAAGAAGAAGGATTCAAAATATTACATGAGACAATATTGCAAGGTTTTGATGCAGTTAAAGATAAAATTAGAAACGAAATTAAAATAAATGAACCTGAATTAAACGATGAAGAGACTGAAAAAAAATTAAAGAAAACTTTGGGCGGAATTATTGGTGGCGGTTTTGATGTTATTTATTTAATTGCTCAAAAATTAGTTAAAAAATCTAACGATGATGGATTTTTAGTAGGTTCGCGAGGTTCTGTTGGTTCTTCATTTGTTGCAACAATGATGGGGATAACAGAAGTAAATCCACTACCAGCCCATTATAGGTGCCCTAATTGCAAGCATAGTGTGTTCGAAATAGATGGTGAAACACTAGCCAATACTTATTCTTCTGGCTTTGATTTACCAGACATGGAATGTCCTAAATGTCAAACTAAGATGTTAAAAGATGGTAATGATATGCCGTTTGCAACATTCTTAGGATTTAATGCTGATAAAGTTCCTGATATTGATTTAAATTTTTCTGATTTAAATCAAGCATCTGCTCATGAATATACAAAGGTATTGTTTGGTGAAGATAATGTATATCGTGCTGGTACTATTGGTACTGTTGCTGATAAGACTGCTTATGGTTTTGTAAAAGGTTATTGTGAAGATAAAGGTATAACTAAAAAGTCTGCGGAAATTGAAAGATTAGCTATTGGTTGTACTGGTGTTAAAAGAACGACTGGGCAACATCCGGGGGGAATTGTTGTTATACCAGGATATATGGATGTTTTTGATTTTACGCCTTTTCAATATCCTGCGGATGATCCTAATAGTGCTTGGCGAACTACACACTTTGATTATCATGCCATTGATCAAGATGTTTTAAAATTAGATATTTTAGGTCATTCCGATCCAACACAATTAAGAATGATTCAAGATCTATCTGGTCATGATATAACAAAAGTACCACTAGATGATAAAAAAACAATGGGAATATTTTTATCACCAGAACCATTAGGAGTTACTAAAGAACAAATATTAAATGAAACAGGAACTTTAGGAATACCAGAATTTGGAACACCATTTACAATTGGATTAGTTGCTGAAACTAAACCAACAACATTTGCTGAATTAATTAAAATTTCTGGCTTATCGCATGGAACTGATGTTTGGTTAGGAAACGCTCAAGAATTAATTAAAAATAATATTGTTCCATTTAAAGAAGTAATTGGCTGTCGTGATGATATTATGGTTTATTTAATGCAAAAGGGAATGAAACCAATTAAAGCATTTAAAATAATGGAATTTGTAAGAAAAGGTAAAGCAAGCAAAGAACCTGATAAATGGGTTGAGTTTGAGCAAGAAATGAAAGAAGCGGGAATTGAAGATTGGTATATTGATTCTTGTCGCAAAATAAAATATATGTTCCCCAAAGCGCATGCTACTGCTTATGTCACTAGTGCCTTTAGAATAGCCTACTATAAAGTTCATTATCCAAGTTATTTTTATGCATCTTGGTTTTCTACTAAAGCAACTGATTTTGATATAGAAACAATGATAAAAGGCTATGATGCTATTAAAAATAGAATGCTTGAAATTTCAAATAAAGGATTTGATGCTTCTAATAAAGAAAGTGGTATTTTAGAATGTTTAAAACTTGCTTTAGAAATGACTGCACGTGGATTAAAATTTAAAAATATTGATTTAAATAAAAGTCAAGCAACGACATTTTGCTTAGATGAAGAAGGTAATCTAATTCCGCCATTTAGTAGTATCGATGGCCTAGGCGATACAGTTGCTAAAACGATAGTGGAAGAAAGAAATAAAGGAGAATTTTTAAGTATTGAAGATTTGCAAAAAAGAGGTAAAGTTTCAAGTACATTAATTGACAAAATGCGTAATATGCATATATTAGACAATTTAGATGAATCAAGTCAATTGAGTCTATTTTAACTCTTTTTTTTTCATATTTAAAAATATAAATAATATATTGTATTAAGAGGTGTTCTATGGAAAAAAAATTACCAAAAGTATTTGCTAATAAAATTGATAAAGAATTAAAAAATAATGAAACAGTATATTATAATAAAAATGAAGAAAGAAAAATTGAAGAAAAAGAATCTTTATCTTCTATTCTGACAGTTAATCAAAAAATAAATCAAATTTTTTCTTCAACTAGATATGTTTATAAGGCTGATGTTATAATAACTACTAAAAATGGTAAAATAAATAAAAGAATAATTGGTAGAAACAGAAATGAATTAATTACCATGGATAATGAAGTAATAAATGTTAATGATATTATAGATATTGAGTTTAGTAAAAACTAAACTTTTTTTTTGATTTATGGTATAATTTATTTGGTGATATGAATGTTAGAGAGACTTAAAACAACAATTAATTTAATTCATAAGGAAAATCCTAATAAGAGTAAAATTTATATATTTTTTGATATGGTTTTTAATGTTTTAAAATATGGATTAAGTTTTACTGATTATAAAAAATGTAATTTTATTAATTTAAATAAGGAAGAAAAAGAAAAATGTTTAAGCATGAGTGAATATCGTAAATTGATTAAATATTTGAATGATGCAAAATATGATAGTATTTTTTTAGATAAAATACTATTTAATAAAGTGTTTAAACAATATATAAAAAGAGAATTTATAGATTTAAGAATTGCAAATTTAAATGATTTTATTGATTTTGTTAAAAATAAGGAAACTTTTTTTGCTAAAAAACATAATTCTTTTGGTGGTGATGGTGTAGAGAAAATTAATAATATTAATTTAAACTATAGAGAAATTTATAATAAGTTAATTAAAAACAAACAATATTTAGTAGAAGAAACAATTAAACAGCATACATATTTGAATAAAATTAATAA
Source organism: uncultured Bacilli bacterium (assembly GCA_944332725.1). Taxonomy (GTDB): domain Bacteria; phylum Bacillota_I; class Bacilli_A; order RF39; family UBA660; genus Faecisoma. Next base: position 25,836 of record CALVKO010000008.1, on the reverse strand, counting down.
TAAAGCAGTTAATAATATTAGAATAGTTACTTTGATTAAAGAAAGAAATGTTTACATAATTGCTAAAGTATTAAGATTAAGTGATGGAATTGAAGAAGTTATAAGTTGTCATGATATAATGATTTCATTAGATGATGAAGGTAATTTTATAAGTAAAGCGTACGATGATAATTTAATTAATTATAAAAAGCATCCTGTTTCTAATTTTAGTTTTGATGAAGGGAAAATACCTTATATGAAAGAGATTATTGATATGGCTTGTAAAGCAGCTTTAGAAGTCCCTGAAGTAAGATTTGTGGGATGGGATTTTACGATAACTGAAAAAGGTCCATTAATAATTGAAGGGAATTTTTTTCCAAGTTATGGATTGCATCAATATTATTTATTAAATAAAGATTATTATTTTAAAGAAAAATTGCAACAAATTTTAAAAGATGAATATAAAAAAATAACCCGTTTTTAGAGTTATTTTTTGTATATTTTTTTAATATTTTTATCAATAATTGTCATTAATTCTTGTGGGACAGTATTTAACTGATTACTAAGTTTTATAATATGATTGATATCATTATAAATATAAACTCTATCATTTAATTTTACTTTATCATCAATTTTAATAAAAGATATATTCATTGTGTTACTAATTATTGGATATTCTTTATTATTAATTATTACATTTGTATTTATATGATTTTTTGTTAATCCATGACTATAACCAATTGGAATAATACCAATAATTTCATCTTTTATACATTTAAAACTAGCATCATATCCTACTGTTTCATTTTTGTTAATTTTTTTTACAGAAACAATTTCACTAACAAAACTAAATGAAGATTTTAAATTTAATTTTTTTTCTTCAGTTAAACCATACATTAAATCACCAATTCTGATACCATTAGTAAAAGGAATTTTAGGATATTTTGTAACACCTAAACTTTGAGAAATATGGATGATAGGAATATTTTTGTAATCTATTTGTTCTATAAAATCTTTAAATTTATTTATTTGATTATTTGTTGTTATTTCATCTTCTACAAAATATAAGTGGGTATAAATTCCCTCTAATGTAAGATTACTATTTTTAATTAAATTATAGGTTTTAATAAAATCTTCTTTAAATTTAAATCCAAATCTATTCATTCCTGTATCTATTTTTATGTGAATATTAATTTTATAATTATTAATGTTTTTTATAATATCAAAATTATCTATAGTAGCAGTAATATTATATTTTTCATACTTATTTATATCTTTAAATTCAAGTGGTTGTAATACTAAAACTGGTTTATTAATTTTATATTTTCTTATTTTAATTGCTTCATCAATATTAGCAACAACTAAATAATTCATTTCTTTACTAATTTCTTTAATTGCTTTGATTCCACAACCATAGGCATCACTTTTAACTACACCCATATAATATTTATAGTTAGGAAATAATAATTTAATTTTTTGACAATTTTCTTTTATATTTTTTAAATTTATTTCAATGTATGTCATATAGATCACCTAAAATATTATATCATAAAAAAAAGGACATTGTGTCCTTATAAACATTCTACATATGTATCTTGTAAACATCTTAAACTACAAACACAATTTAAGTTCATAGTAAAGAAAGAATTGGTTGCTACATATGGAATTGCTGCTTGTGTAGTAGGATCGGTATTGCTAGCTAATACTCTAAATGTAGCGCAGCAACCATCGATTTTTTCAATTCTAAATACACTTGAGCAATTTGCTGGTGTTGGAGTATCAGTACAATCGGTTGTATCTTTAGTAGTTGGCATACTCCACGTTTGTACATATAGTTACAAATAATACCTTTACCATGCTTTTTTTATTTTGTAGTATATTTGTATATTTTTATCTTCATCTATAACAATTTTGTCTATTAAGTTCGCAAGTAATTCTCTAGTAGGATTTTTTAATGCTAAATATTCGTTAACAGCCTTTGTATAATTGATACTAGGGCTGTTTTTAACGTTTCCTAGCAAATATGAATAATCTGTTTCTAGTGCTTTTAAATCTTCGTTTAAAACGTTAAATTCGCTATTTAATTTATTATATACACTAGTATATCTTTCACTACTTATATTTTTTTTAAGTTTTTCTATATATAAATCATCAATTGCATTTTTTGTATTTTCTATATCTTGCTTTTTTTGTTTAATTAATTGTATTAAATTGACTTTGGCTTTTTCTTTTTTGTCATTACTTTTAATTATGTCTTTAAATTTATCGCCTTTAACACTCTTTTTGCATTCTTTTCTTATTTCTTTTAGTATTATATCTTCTAACACATTATAAGGTATAGAATGGGGCGTACATAGGCCTAATTTAGAGTATTTTTTGTAATAATTACAACTACAATAAAATTTTTTATTAGAGCTTTGACTAATTCCAATTCTATGTCCACATTCTTTGCAATATATAAAACCACTTAATAATAAATGATTTTTGCTACGCTTTAAGCTTTTATTCTTTTCATAGATATTTTGTACTTGCTCAAATGTTTCTTTATCTATAATAGGCTCATGTGTGTTTTCGCATACAATCCATTGTTCTTTAGGGACTCTAACAACTTTTTTAATTTTATAATTAATTTTCTTTCTTCTACCTTGCGTTAAGTTTCCTATGTATGTAGGATTTTTAAGTATTTCATCAATAGTTCTTGTTTGCCATACTCCATAAGCAGTAGACTTAAGGCCTCTATTTAAATTTTTATGGATACTAGGAATAGGAATATTCTCACTTGTTAGTGTATCAGCAATATATTTTAAACTTTTGCCACCAACAAACATATTAAACATTCTCTTAACAACTATGCTAGTTTCTTCATCTATTACTAATTTATAATGATTGTCATCGCTTTCAAACTTATAACCATAGGGTGGGACTCCACCTAAAAATTGTCCATTTCTTTTTTTATTAGTAATAGTGCTTTTAACTTTGTCAGAAATATCTTTAGCATAATAGTCATTAAATACTGCTCTAATAGGAGCCATATTGTCTATTTTACCATCCTTTAAATCAATATTATCATTGACAGCGATATATCTTATATTATGCTCTGGAAAGTATTTTTCCATATAGGTTCCTATACCAATATAATCTCTTCCTAGTCTTGACATATCTTTAGTAATAACGCAATTTATTTTACCAAGTTCTATATCTTTAATCATTCTTTTAAATGCTGGTCTCTCAAAATTTGTTCCAGTAAACCCGTCATCAACATATTCATCAATTAGAATAAAGTGATTATTTTTTACATATTCTAACAAATAATTTCTTTGATTAGTAATACTTTCACTTTCTCCATTATTATCTTCATCTTCCCTAGATAATCTAATATATAAACCAACTTTATATGTGTTATTATCTACCATTTTGCCTCCTTCTAGATAACACATATTGACAGTAATATTATATCATATTTAGGCATATTTCTCAATAAAACTGGCACTTTGTGTATCACACATTTCTATTAAAAAGTATTCCATAATCTCTTGAAATGTTTTACCATTTTCGTTATAAAAAACTTCAACATTCATAATATCACAACCCCTTTATATATTATATTAGTGTGTATTTATAATTTGCATAACAATAATGATTATATAGACTTAAAATTTATATTATGGTATAATTTAACTGGATTCAATATATAAATATTAATGGCGAGAGACTATGATTATTTTCATAGTCTTTTTACTACGCCACATCGCCATTTTATTTGGCTACTAAATAGTTTTAAATGTCATCAAATGGATTAATATCATCTAAATTAGTTTCATTTTTAATTTTATTTTTAGAATCAATAAGATACCAATAAGTTTTTGAATTAATAACTTCATTATCAATAATATTTTTTTTCTTTAAATCAGCTCTAGCACGTTCTAGAGTTCTTTTTGATATTCCGTTTTCTAAAGCATTTTCCAATAGTTTGCTTCCGAGCTGTTTACCATCTTTCAAATAATCTAATATAAAATCACAGGCAATTTCATATTGATTAGATTCTTCATTAGAAATTACTTCATCCGCATTAATTTTTCCACGTATTCCAAGCCATTCAATCCCATTATCTGTAATACGATAAGCAATACTTTCTCCTAATTCTGCATTACTAGATTTTATATGAATTAGTAATCTTTCATCATTGTTATTAGAATGCACTGCATAAATAACAGAACGAGGTAAGCCCATATTTGCAATACTACCATTCATTTTATATATTGCTTTATCATTTCCTTTATTAAAATGTATTATTCCTAGTAAGGCAACTTTATATTTAGAAACTAATTCTACAACTGGTGCAAGTATAGCTCGAACAGAACTATCTTTAAAAGTATCAACTCCTTCTCCATAATAAGAGGTAATAGGGTCAATAATTATTAGTTTTGGCTTAACTTCTTGAATCATATCCTCTAAATCAGATAAATTTTTTAGTGTGAAAAATTTCTTATTATCTACACTTAATAAGGTATAGATATTTTCAAAATTAGCATTACTTAATCGTAATCTCTTTTTAATACAATCAGCATTACCATCTTCAGCATTTAAAATTATAACATTACCACTTTCAACTATTTCATCACTAAACGGAAATTTGCTTCCAGTAGATATTGTACTTGCCAAAAATGTACTTATAAAGCTTTTTCCGACGCTAGGATCTCCAGCGAACATTGTTAATTTTCCAAGTGGAATATATGGCTTCCATAACCATTCAATTTCTTCTTCTTTAATTGAATCAAAACTTTCTAATTTAAAATTTTTCATATTGTTCTCCTTTCTTAAATTTTTAATTGTCGACAAATTAATCTTTTTTTTGCTAGCGACAACACTATATCATGCCATTTCGTTTATAATCAACTTTTTGATAAAAAAAGTTTTAAAATTATCAAATTTTATAAAAAAATATACAAAAAAAAGTACAAAATGTACTTTTCTATTGGTTTATCTTTCTTTACATACGCATCTATCTTCCCAAAAACTCCAACTGCATTTGTAAAAAGTGTTTGTTTGTGAACTGCAACTTTCACGATTTAATCTGTCAATTTGGTCTTCAACTGTTTCTTCGTTTCCTTCAGATATTCCAATATAAATCATAAGAAAAAGTAGGCCTATTCCAAACCAATGATACCATTTAAATTCATTATTTTTTTTTGGCTTTCCCATATTTAACTCCTTTCATAATTTATTATATCACAAATGTGGCTATTAGCCTATATATATTTTTGAAAAAAAATAACATACTAATTATAGGTTGGTGAAATAGATGAAGGAAAAAGCATATATTCATGATAATGAATATTATTATTCGATAATTAGAAAAAACATAAAAAAATTTAGATTAGAAAGAAATTTGACACAACAAGATTTAGCAGACATGACAGAAATGTCAAGAGAATATATATGTGATATTGAAAATGAAAAACGTAATAAACATTTAACCATTGCAGTACTTGGAAGAATTTCAGAAGCCTTAAAAATTGATATTGCTGAATTTTTTAAGGTAAATTAATTTTAAACTTAATCTACTAGTATATTTATATATTTGATTTTATAATACTATCATAGCAAAAAAAATAGCATAATTTTAATGCTATTTTTGCTTTTCTTCGATTTTATTTTTTAATTTTGTAATTACAATTTTATTTCCTGTTGTGCCAAATTCTGAAACAAATAAATTCAAATTATTTATGAAATCTTTATCATTACAATTTCGCGAACAATATGAGCAAAACTTATTTAATAAATTTAAATTTCTAATTCTATTGAAAAATTTAAATGATTCATTATGATTATTTATTTGTGGAATTAACTTTAATATTTTCCAAAAATCTTTATCAGTTAAGTTTATTGTATCTATATTTATTTCTTTAATTATTAAAGATTTAAAATTGTCAGTAAAATTGTAGTCCTTCCAATCAGTATTTAATGATTCAAAAATTTCCAATAAAGAGTGTATATATTTTTCGTTTGATTTTAATTTTAAATTAATGTCGAATGTTATATCTTTTATTGCTCTTGAATATATATATAGTTTATAATATTTGTATTTTAAAAATAAATTATTATAGTGTTCTTTAAATTTGTATTTGTATTCTAATTCATTTATTTTAATTATTATATTTTCAGAAATATCAAATTTATTTTCATTAATGTAACAGATTGTATCTTTTTCTTTTTCTTTTAAGTTATTAATTAAATATTTGTCAAATATTTTTAAATAGCCATATTTATTTATAATTGTTTTTAGTGTTTCTAAATCTATTTTTTTGTCTTCAAATTGATTTAATTTTGTAAAAATTTCTTCAATATCGCTAATAATTCTTTTTTCTTTATAGATTATTTGAATCATAAAATCAAATGATTTGCTCCATTTCAAATAACTTTCTTCTATTTGTAGTCTAAACTTATCATCTTCGATATTTAACATATCATTTATTATTGATTCATTAATAAAATCTTTAATATTATTCCAAGATAGGTTTTTATTTAAAATCATTTCATATATAACTGATACTTTTATTTCTTTTTGATTATAAATTAAAGTAAATAAATTTTTATCAAGTTCCAACCAATTAAAATATTCTTGAAAATCAAAAAATTTAATATTGTATTTCATGTTTTTTATAAAAATGTTTAATTCATTTAAAAATTTATCTTTTTCTTTATTGCCAACTATAGAAGATTGTTCTTTAAAATTTTCAAAATATTTTTCTAACAATTCAATTTCATCATCCATAAGATAACCATATTTATTATTTAAAAATTCATAACAAAAATAAATAAAAGGATTTCTATATAAATTTTTAAATAATTCATAATCAATTTGATAATTTGATTCCATAAAACTATTAAATGTTTTATTTCCTAGTAATAGTATTTTTGAATTATTGGGAATATATTTATATATCTCATTATATATTTTTGAAAATGAAACATTTTCTCTATCTAATATTTCATACATTTTAATCAAATTATCTTCTTTTAATTTTGATAAATTATTTAATATATTATATATAAATTGTTCATCATTATTTAATAAATCATCTATGTCTATAAAATTATACAAATAAACATAATAATTATTATCAATTAGGTTTCTTTCATATAACTCTTTTATAATATTTGATATGTTGTTGCCTTCATCATTTTTTTCTGGTGAATAATTATGTATTATATTATTTATATTATTATTTAATGTTTCAGTATCTGTTAAATTAATTAATATACATATGCATATTAATTGAGCATTATTTAAATCTTTATAATTTTTATCGGTTAAATAAATATATTTTGTAATAACTCTATTGAGAAAATGTTTAATTTTTCTTATACTATTGTAGTTGTTTAAAATCAAACCTATTATATAATCTTTTTGTGGAATATCAAATATGGTTCTTAATATAGTATTATTTTTTATGTTTTCAATTAAATAATTTCTTAAAATTGTGATTTGGTTATTAGATATATTTACGATATAGTCAAATAATTTATTTACGTTAATATTGTTAGTATTATTTAATTTGTTTGATTTATTCAATTCACTTATATTAATCATAAAAATAAATTTTAAATTTATATCTTTAATGATTTTATCTAAAGGAAAATATTCATTATATAACAATGAAATGATTTGCAATTGTAATTTATTTTCTAATCTATCTAAGTCATCTAATATAAAATAAACATTGCTGTTTTTAGGAATTTTATTAAATAATATTTTGCACAAATTATTCCTACATTTATCTACTTCGAGCATAGGACTTATTTCAGACTTATCAGGCTTATAAAAACCATATCCATATAAAATTAATAAGATAAATACTATAAATAAGATATATGGCATTATTTCTGTAGAAAAGTTGTATAAGCCCTTTAGTAATTCGAAATTTTTAAAGAAGCCTGAATAGATTAAATAAAGTGATATAAAAGCCAATAATATTAATAATGCTTTATCAATAATTTTTTTAAATAAATTATTATTTTTTAATGAAATCGTTGAATATGAAATAAAATTATGATAAAAAAGTTTTTCAATGTCATATGGATTTCTATATAAATCATTAGCTGTTTGATTTACAAAATATCTATGATAATTGTTTATCTTGTCCGATTCTTTAGAGGAAACGTCATTAATATTTAAAAAATTTATATTTACAAAATAATCTTTTTTTTGTCTAAAATGATTAAATATTTTATTTTTATTTTTGTCTTCAATTAGTTTCTTTGTTAAATTTAATATACTTGATTTCCCTACACCATATTCGCCATCAATTGCTATAAATTTAGCACCTTTTTCAAAAGCAGAAACGATTTGTTTGGAATAGCATACACATCCAAACTTATCATCTTCAATTTTATCAATAGGTGTTTCTAAAAATATATTATTATTTTCACTGCTTTTATCTTTATTGTGTTTTTTAATCATTGTTTAATCACTATCCCTTTGAAAAAAATTAATTAATACAACCTTATTTTACCATATATTTCCAATAATTTGTAATTTTTTAAGACTTTAAACAACGTTTATTAGCAATATTTAATATCAATTATTATTTATTTTTATTGATTGTAAAATACCCCTAATGTTTATTATTAGAGTTAAAATTTCTACTTATTTATTTATAATAAAAAATATATTACTATTTATCACATTTAAATAATTTTTTATAAGTACTTTTTAAAAAAATGAAAATTTTCTTAAATTTATAAAGGTAGGCCATTATTTATAGTTGGCGATGTGGCGTATTTGATTATTAAATAATAAAAAAACGACTTATATATGCCGTTTAGTGTCAATATTTATGTTATCTTTTAATTATAATTTATCACTTTAACGTCAATCCCAAGGTGTTCCATTACCACAACAAGTATATAACATTATTGGTCTAGTATTACAAGTATAAGTAGTTGTGCCACAACCTAAAAATCCACGATCACATGTATCTAAACAAGAATCAGAACAATTTGCGTTTTGTTGTAAAATACATATAACAGTTAATATTTCAGCTATGCATTTGCAAGATTCATTTTCATTATTACACATAAAATCCACCCTTTCATTTTCTAATATAGCATATTCAAATAAGGCAAAAGAGTGTGAATTAAATACCTATATTTTTAAATATTACATATTGATAATTATTTAAAAATCATATATAATAAATATAGGTGAGCATATGAAAAAATTATTTTTTATGTTATTGATATTATTTTTATTATATTTAGGTATCCAATTTGCCTTTTATTGGTTTAGTGATGGGCAAGAAAATGAATATAAAATCAAAAAAGATAATAATACTTTTGAGGTAAAAGAAATATCTGATTTTGATAATAATAATTATTTATATGAAATAAAAATAAAAGAAACTTTATTTTCTTTCCAAATATTTAATGATTACAGTAAAAGTTCAAAAGTATTGACAGATATATATTATTATAATGAAGATGGATATGAATGCATTTTACCAATTTTTAAAGATGAAAAAATATTTACTGATATAATGTGTATGAATAATGGATCGTTAATTTATTATCACAATTTAAAGAATGATAAAATTGATACATTTGCTACAAGTATTCCTTTATATGATAAAAATAATTTTATTGATAATTCTGAAAGTGAAACTAAAGAAGGAATAAAAATTTATAAAAATAATTTAATAGATAATCATTATATTGGTTTAACTAATTATAAAGGATTTTATAATGTAAGTAAAGAATTTAATTCGTTAGTATATAATATTAGTTTATTTAGTAAAGATGTTTATAATCAAAAATTAGGGAGTTTTATTGATAACTATTATGTCGTAGCTGATTATAATGAAAAAAATAGTTTTAATAAAATAAATGTAATTAATTTAGTTACTTTAAAATCAAGTACAATAGTATCGGATAAGGCAATTTCTTTAGATAGTTATATTCAAGGAATCGTTGATCATAAGTTATATTTATATGATAAAGATAATAATATTCAATATGAAATTGATCCAAAAGAAGAAAGAATAATTAGATTAAGTAGCGAAATTAAATATTATGATGGAAAGTGGTCTACTATGAGCGTAAAAGATGCCAAAGATGAAAAAAAATTCATTACAACTAAAGTAGATTATGAGGATTCTAATTATGCTAAAATAGATCAGACAGATAATTATTATTACTTATATAAGAAGAATGGCAACAAATATGACTGTTATCGAATTAATAAGCAAAATCAATCTGGTTTAATATATTTATTTAGTACTGATTCATTAGAATTAATTAATTATGTTGATAATTATGTTTATTTTATTGAAGATAATGTAATAAATGTTTTCAATGATGCTATTGGAATAAAAAAAATAATCGATTATAAAGAGATAGAATTTAATAAAAACATTAAATTTAATGTTTATGCAGGGTAAATGGAGATGAAATATGCTAGCAGTTGTTTTATCTGGAGGAGGCGCTAAAGGCGCCTATGAAGTAGGTGTTTGGAAAGCACTACGAAAAATGCATATAAAATATGATATTGTAACAGGCACTTCTATAGGTGCCTTAAATGGTATGATGATGGTCCAAAATGAGTTTTATAAATGCATTCGTCTATGGAAGAATATTAATTATGATATTTTATATGATAATTTTAAAAAAATAACAAGTTCTAAAGAAATGTACTTGGAATATTTAAATAAAATTTTTGATGGTGGAATAGACACTAATAAAATAGAACAAATAATAAATAATCTTTATAAACCAAATAAATTATATAATTCAAAGATTAATTTTGGAGTTGTTTCTTTTAATCTATCAACTAGAAAAGTTATATATTCTACTAAAAAAAATACTAGACCAGATAAATTAAAAAAATATATTTTGGCTTCTGCTACTTGTTTTCCATTTTTTAAGCCTACTAAAATTGGAACTGACATTTTAGTCGATGGTGGTTATTACGATAATTTACCAATTAATTTAGCATTAGATTTAGGAGCAACAGAAATCATTGCTGTTGATTTAAGAGCAGTAGGATTTAAACAAAAAATACGTAATGAGAAAATAAAAGTAACTTATATTGAACCAAATAATAAATTAGATTCCTTTTTAATGTTTGATTCTAATGTAACTAAACGAATGATGAAATTAGGATATAATGACACTTTAAAAAAATTTAATAAATTAGATGGTGATTTATATACTTTTAAGAAGGGAACAATTGATAATTTATATTTTAAATACATAAACAAAATAAATAATTTATGTAATGGATTAGATTATATAGGTAATTTTAAAAAATTAAAACAAGATAATTTTTATAAAATAATTGAAGATAGTTTAGAAATATTTGATATTGCTGTGGATAAAATATATAATTCTAATGAAGTAAATAAACAATTATTTATAAAATTAGAATTGGCGGATAATATAAATTTTGATAAATTTAGTATAGACGAATTAAAAAAAGTATTAAATAGGGAAGTAATTGCTAAATATATATATTTAAAATTAAAAAAATGTGACAAAATAAATCCATTATTTACTTTTTTCCCAAAAGAATATACAACAGCAATTTATTTATTAGCAGTAGGAGGTAATTTATGAAAAATATATTAACAGGTATTAGACCAACAGGTAATTTACATTTGGGTCATTATTTTGGAGCAGTATCAAATTGGGTTGAGTTACAAGATAAATATAAAACTTTTATTGAAATAGCTGATGTTCAAGCCTTAACAGATAATTTTAATAATCCAGATAAAGTTAGAAAAAACGTTAAAGAACTAACTTTAGATTTGTTGGCTTGTGGGATTGATCCTAGTAAATCAATTATATTTGTTCAATCTATGATACCAGAAATAGCCGAAGCAACAGTTTATTATTCTAATTTAGTCACAATTTCTAGATTATATCGTAATCCAACTGTTAAAACAGAAATCAAACAAAAAAAAGATTTATTCGGTAATGGTGAAAGTGTTACCTATGGATTTTTAGGCTATCCTGTTAGTCAGGCTGCCGATATTACAATGTTTGATGGGCAACTGGTACCAGTAGGAGAAGATCAATTACCATTATTAGAACAATGTCGTGAAATAGTTCGTAAATTTAATTCAATATATGGTAGTACATTAGTAGAGCCGGTTCAGTTATTAACTAAAAATATGAGAATTAAAGGTTTAGATGGTAATGAAAAAATGGGAAAAAGTTTAGGCAATGCAATATATTTAGTTGATGATTTAGACACTGTTTCTAAAAAAATTATGTCAGCAGTAACTGACCCTAACAAAATAAAAAAAGATGATAAAGCTAATCCTGATGTTTGTATGGTTTATTATTATCATAAATTAGTTAATAAAGATAATTTAGATGTTGTTTGTAGTGAATGTAAAAATGGTAGCCGTGGTTGTGTTGCTTGTAAAAAAGAATTAATTAATAAAATGATGGAATTTTTAAAGCCAATTCAAGATAAAAGAAGAGAATATGAAAATAATATGGATTTGGTTGAAAAAATATTAAAAGATGGTACTAGTAACGCTAGAAAATATGCTATTGATAAAATGAAATTAGTAAGAAAAAACATGAAAATAGATTATTTTGAATAAGATGTAGTAACATCTTTTTTTTGAGGTGAAATCTATGTTATTGTTAAAAGGATTCATTGTTGGCATCGGTAAAATAATACCAGGAGTAAGTGGCGCTATGTTAGCGATGTCTTTAGGTATTTACGAAGATTCTATTAAGGCAATAAATAACATTTTTAAAAATCCTATTAAAAGTATTTTATATTTAACTCCAATAGGTATTGGCTTATCGTTAGCTATTGTTATCTTTAGTAAAATAATTATATATTTATTAGATGTTTTTTATTTACCAACTATGTTATTATTTATTGGTCTAATATTAGGTGGCATCCCTGCATTAGTTAAAAATGTAAACAACAAAGTTAATATTAAACATTTATTAATCGTTTTATTTAATTTTTCATTAGTTTTTATAATTTCGATATTAGGAAAATATAATATAATTAATAATGAAAATTTTATTACATTTTTTATGATTGGATTTATTGATGCTGCTACAATGGTAATACCAGGAATAAGTGGAACAGCGGTTATGATGTTATTGGGTTGTTATGATACATTATTAAATTTTTTAAGTAATTTAATAAGTATTGAAGCAATATTATCTAATTTTAATAATGTTTTAGGTTATTCATTAGGTATTGTTTTTTGTGTGTTGTTATTATCTAAATTAATGAATTATTTGTTTTTAAATAAAAGAGATTATACATATGCAGGTATTTTAGGATTTGCTCTAAGTTCAGTTTTAACTTTATTTTTTGAAACATTTAAAAACAACTATAGCATTTTAGAAACTATAGTTGCCCTTGTATTGCTAGTTGTTGGATATAATATAGCGAGAAAATTAGAATAATTAAGTTTTCTTAACTTTAACTATTATTAATATTATCAAAGGAATAATTAAGAAAAAGATTGAAGTTAGAAAAGGATAAATATTTTTATAAAATGTTTCTGCTACCGTATTACTAGTAAAGATATAATTTGCGATAATTAAAATACTAATAATGCAAATAATATTTATTAAATTAAATTTGTTTTTTAAATTAAATGTTTTGGTTATACTTTCTTTAACATAATAAAGGCATAATGCTATTGACATGACAGCATCAAATATCCACTGAACTGATAAAACTGATTCGACTCTTTGAAAAAAGTTAGCAATATTAATAGTTTTTAAAATGTGATATTCCGGATATTGATAAAGGTTAGTTAATTCTATTCCCAAAATAGCTACACAAATTACTAATACTGATAGCATGCACAAATATCTGAAAATATAAACTTTAAAGAAAGATGATATAATTTTGTCATTATTTTTGATGTTATTTTTCGGTATTATTAAAATTATAAATAAAGGAAATATATTAAGTCCTAAAGAAGAAAAACTTCCCTTTAGAATTGGCATAATACCTGAGTTGAAAATAGGTTTAAGCCCATTTAAATCGCATTTGCCAATCAAAGATAAAGCTGCTATAAAATATAGTATAGTGCTAATAATAAAGAAAACAGTTCCCGTTCTAGCAATAGTTGTTAGGTTTTTAATACTGATATAAAATATGCCAAAGGAAATAATAATAGCAATAACAATTAATGGTGTTTGGAATAGAAATTGTGAATATATGAAGTTAGTTAAATTCCATAGAATTAGACTGGCGTGAAAAATAACAAAAGCTGTTAGAATTGTATTAATTATTTTTCCTATTAATCCTAATTTGTTATTTAAGCTAACAATATTATCATTAGGATTACAATTTAGTAGCTTATAATAAATAATTAAAGGAATAAAGCTTAAAATAAATGAAACGATGATACTTATCCAGCCATCTTGTAAAGCAAAATGTAAGATACTATAAATAGCTGGTCCAAAAAATAATGATCTTATTAAAAAAGATGATAAACAAGCATATTCTGAATTAGTTACTTTCATTCTCTCACCTCGACGATATTATTTATTGAACCTTTGGCCTGAAGTTTTAGATTGACTTCTATTTCTACTTCTAAACTAGGGAATATTTCATCGTCCCATTTATCTTTTATTTCATTCCATTTTTTAGGATTATTCTTATAAACATAGTTTCCAAAACCAAAAATATCTGTTTTATTATCTTTGGCTAAATTAATAGCATCATTAACATATTCTTTAATTTTTTCAACATCTGAATTTTGAATTTCTTCAATAGTTTTAAGATTATATAGATCAACATTAGCATTTACCTCTTGAATTGCTCCTGTTGTATCAATAGTTATTTTCACTTTATTATTTTCAACTTTAAAATCAGTTTTCATTTCGGTTATTTCTGTTACTATTTTTTCATTTTGGTAATCAATGATAACTCCTAATATGTATATTTTATTATTGATTATATTGATTCCTTTGCTTTGATTAGGATTAGCCCATGCAACAAATTTATCTTTTTTAAATAATCCTAACATGTCTAATTTTAAATAAGTAGATGGTTCATTTTGTTGTACGTTTTCTTCTTTATTTCCTTCTTCACTATTTCCGATGACTGTTACTGATGGAAGAATAGGATTTATTCCTTCTGATACAAGTGATTTTGTGAAATCAGTAAAATCGACTGTATAAGTAAATCCTTGTAATTTATCAGTTATTTCAAGATTTTTAGCTAGATTTTGAGAGGGAAATGTCTCTAATGGCGTAGTTACTTTTAAGATGTCGCTAGCTTTTTTATCCTTTGCTAAAACTAAATAAAAATTATTTCTTGTTTGGGGATAACGAAATAGAAAATCAATTACATCAGTTAAATTATTTTTTGCGACTTCTTCAGATAATACTAATACATCAATATGGCTTAGATAAATTTGTTTAGATACACTTAAAGATGTATCTTTAAAGGCTTCATAAATTGTCTGACCTGTTCCATCATAAACAGCTGCTGATGGCGTTATACTACCATCTGAACTACTGCTTTTTTTAGAATTAGCTATCATAATAGTTATTTTATAATTATCATTTTCTTTATCTACTGCAATCCCAGTTGTTATAGCTAATTGATTAAGTTCGCGATAATTCCAACACCCAGTTAATAGGAATATTAATGGAATGATTAATAGTTTTTTCATTTGTCACTTCCTATTCTATTAATATTTTTTTTATTAAAATAAGTTGGTCTTGTCTTGATTTTTTGCTGAGGGAATCTTGTCAAAGAATTTTTAAAATCTTTTAAACTAAAAGGAGATAAAGGCGCTAAATAAGGTGTACCTAATACTTCAATACTGTTTAATTTAGTTATAAAGATAATGAATAAAATAACTATACCAACAATACCGAATAAACATGCTGCCAACATGAATAAAATTCGCCATATTCTAATTGCATTTGTAATATCAGGATCATTGAAACCCATTCCTGAAACGGCTGAAATAGAAATAACAATAACAACAATTGGTGATATAACGCCGGCAGAAACAGCTGCTTCACCTAAAATTAAAGCACCGACAATGCTGATGGATGCGCCCATGATTTGTGGTTTTCTTGTATCGGCTTCTCTTAATATCTCATAAGAAATTACTAGTATTAGAACTTCTATTATGGTGGGAAAGGGAACACTTTCCCTTTGAATTGAAAATGATATTAATAAAGAACTAGGAACAATTTCCATATTAAATGTTGTTACGGCAATATAAAAAGCTGGGACCAAAATAGCAATAAAGAATGCAATATATCTTAAAATTCTTGTAAAAGAGGCATTAAATGGTTTTGTATAATAGTCTTCAGGTGATTTGAAAAAATCAGCAAATACAGTAGGCAATAATAAAACATAAGGAGTGTTTTCTACGATGATAGCTATTTTACCGTCTAATAATCCCATGGCAGTTAAATCAGGTCTTTCTGTAGATATTACTCTTGGTAAAAAAGATTTTTGATTATCGGTTAATAATTCTTTTATATAATTTGAATCGATGATTCCATCAATATTAATTTTTTCTAGCTTTTTCTTTAATAAATTTACTTTTTCTTCATCAGCAATATCTTTAATATAACCAATTACAACTTTTGTTTTTGTCCTTTTTCCAACTTTTGTTTCTTCAAAATAAAGATTGGGATCTTTAATTCTTTTCCTAATTAATCCCATATTGGCTAAAATATTTTCAATAAAACAATCTTTAGGACCTTTTAAAACAGGTTCACTAGTAGCTTCAGTAACACTTCTATCTAATAAAGCTTTAGTTTCTAAAGTGATTGCTTTATTATAACCATCGACAAAAACACAAGTAAAACCGCTTGCTAAATGATAAAAAATATCGTCATAGTTATCTATTATCTTAACTTTACTATTTGGAATAGTATTATTAATACTATCGAATAAATTTTCAAATAAATTTTTTTTACTTCTAACGCTAATACTTAAACTTTTACCTAAAAAATTACTAATTTTATCATCATTAGCGACACTTTCTAAAAATATAAAAGCTACTTTTTGATTGTGAATATTAAAATATCGAACATTAATGTCGGTACTATTGCCATTCATTGTTTTAATATGATTAATTATCTTATCTAATTCTTGATCCATAAATTCACCTACTTTTTAATTATTATGGGTAAAATTTATAAATTTAATACGTTTTTATAGTATAATAAATTAAAAGAGGAATAACTATGGATTTAATGAACAAAATTTTTAATATAAAAGGAATTGATTATGAAGAATGTATAAAAAAGGCAATTCAAAAAACTAAACTAGAATTAAAAGATTTAGATGAAGAGAGAATGTGCTTTATTTATAGTAGTTATTTATATCAAAATTTATTAGAACATCATTTATTAGTACATATAATTGATACAAAAGATTTAGGCTTTTCTTTTTCTCATCGTTTTGTTTTAGCCTATGATGGAATAAATTATTATTTATTAGATTTAACTTATAAACAATTTTTAAATAAAGATGCCAAGTTTTTAAAACTATTGGCTAATGGTTATCAAAAGATAACTAATCAAGAATTTAATTATTATTTAAAAAATGTTTTACCAAATGAATTTGTTATGAATGATTTAGATAATACTTTTATTTGCTCTGATAAAAAAAGATAGATTTGATTAAGTGTTAAGGAGTGAATTTAAAATGCGCATAATTTTAAAAATCGGTTACTTTATTTTGTTTTTTGTTTTGATTTTAATGTTATATTTAGAATACCATAACTATAAAATCTTAAATTATGAAATTGATACAAATAATTATATTGATCAAATAGAAAAGTTAAAAAATAATATCGAAATTATTGAAAATTATAATGTAGCTGATTACGAATTAATGACTACAATAAATAGATGTCGAAACATTATAAAATATAAAGAGATATTAGAACAAGAATTTATCGATATTGCAGATATTTATTATATTAATCAAAATAGTGCTGGTGGAAGGTGTAATGGCATGGATTATGATTATGAAAGTGCTTATTTACATCAATATCTAAATTTATATAATGACCAAAATATTAGAGAAACATTTGAACAAGTTTTAACCAATGAAGTAAATATAACATCAGCTTTTATCGAGATGGTGGAGGAAAGTTATAATGAACAAGTTTAATTTAATATTGAATTTTATAGTTGTTATTGGCTTATTTATAGTCGACGGTTTTACTGGTAGTATTTTAGGATTATTTTCAGTTACTTTACTTTTATTATTTCCTAAAATTAGGGGAATTTTGTTAGATAAAGATATTAATTCTAACTTAATGTATGAAATATTAGAATTTTTAATAAATTTATATTTATTAGTTATCATTGGCCGAGCACTATTTGAACATTCATTAAATTTCAATGATTTTAAAGTCTTTACTTACTCTTATATGATTGTTCGATTATTATTAATAAATTTAATCTTATTATTATTAAATTTATTGTTATTTAAAAGTAATAATATAAAAAAGAAAATTATAATCGATGACCTTAATTTTAGCTACATATTTCTTTTCTTCGCGATTTTCGGTATGTATTTTTCGCTTACTAAATATTCTAATTTTAGTACAATTGTTAAAATAATTCTTTGTGGTTTAAGTGTATATTTTTGTTTTAAATTAATTAATGAGTTAAAACATAAAGAAAGCGGGTTATATTTTGCGTTGATGATAGCAATTTTAGGAGTGCTATTGAGTAATGAATTGTTAATATTAGCCTTTATGAGAACTTTTGCAGTAACTTATAATCGAGATAAAGTAGTTTTTAATAAATAAAAAAATTGTCGAATAAAAAAGATAATATTAGAAAAATTTTCTAATATTTTTTATTAGGTGATTATTTATGGGACTAACGGATAATGAAGTAATTGAATCAAGAAAGAAATTTGGCGCTAATGTAATAAATTCGAGTAAGAAAAATAGTTTTATAAAACAATATATTGCGACTTTAGGTGACCCAATTATTAGAATTTTATTGATTGCTTTAGGAATTAAAACAGTTTTTTTAATTCAAAGTTTTGATTGGTATGAAACAGTTGGTATAGTTATAGCAATATTTTTGGCTTCTTTTATTTCGACAGTTAGCGAATATGGAAGCGAGAAAGCTTTTGAAAAATTACAAGAAGAGTCTTCTAAAATAAAATGTCGAGTTAAAAGAAATAATAAAATTGAAGAAGTTGATATTGAGGAAGTTGTAGTTGGGGATATTGTTTTGTTAGAATCGGGAAATCGAATACCGGCTGATGGTGAGATTATCGAGGGAGAAATAAGTGTTGATGAATCTAGTTTGACTGGAGAAACTAAAGAAATTTATAAAAATATTGAAAATAAAATCGTATATCGGGGTACCATTGTTTATTCAAAACAAGCGACAATGATTGTTACTAAAGTGGGAGATAACACTTTTTATGGTGCTATTTCTAAGGAACTACAACAAGAACAACCGGAAAGTCCACTTAAATTAAGACTAAGAAAATTAGCGCAAATAATTAGTAAAATTGGTTATATCGGAGCTTTTTTAGTTTTTGTGTCTTATTTGTTTTCTGTTATTTTTATAAAAAATAATTTTGATATTGATTTAATTAAAGAAACTGTTACAAATTTACCATTAATAAGTGGGCATATTTTATATGCATTAACGTTATGCGTAACGGTAATAGTAGTAGCGGTTCCAGAAGGGCTACCAATGATGATTACTTTGGTTTTATCTTCTAATGTTAAAAGAATGCTTAAAAATAATGTTTTAGTTCGAAAATTAACAGGAATAGAAACGGCCGGAAGTATTAATATTTTATTTAGTGATAAAACGGGAACTATTACAAAAGGTAACTTAGAGGTCACTCATTTTTTAAACGCTGATTTAAAAAAATATGATTGTTTTGATAATATAGAAAAAGGTTTAAAAGAAATAGCTTTGATTTCGTTAGTTTATAATAATGCTAGTACTTATGATAAAGATAAAATAATTGGAGGAAATATTACTGACCGTGCTATTTTAAAATTTACCAATATAAAAGATAAGAATCAATATGATGTTGTTGAAACAATTCCCTTCGATAGTAAAAATAAATATTCTTCTACAACGATAAAATATAAAAATGAAAATATATATTTAATTAAGGGAGCACCAGAAGTTATTTTAAAGCAATGTGAATTTTATTATGATAGTGAAGGCAATAAAAAGTTTTTGAAAAAGAAAATGATTATTGAAGATAATTTGAAAAAATTGACTAAAGAAGGTAATCGAATTATAGCTTTTGCTTCTTCTAAAGAAAACGTTAAAAATTTAACTTTAGTCGGTTTTGTATTAATAAAAGATGAAATTAGAAAAGAAGCCTTTGAAGGGATTGATTTGGTAAAACAGGCTTCAATTCAAACTGTTATGGTAACTGGTGATAATAAATTGACTGCTCTAGCTATAGCTAAAGAAGTAGGCTTATATCAAGAAGGTGACTTAATTTTAACTAGTGATGAAATGAAAAATATGACTGATGAGAAGTTAAAAGAAGTTTTACCAAAATTAAGGGTTGTTGCTCGAGCTATTCCTCAGGATAAAAGTCGTTTAGTTAGAATTAGTCAAGAATTAGATTTAGTTGTCGGCATGACTGGTGATGGTGTTAATGATGCGCCAGCTTTAAAAAGAGCCGATGTTGGTTTTGCTTTTGGTTCGGGGACAGAAGTTGCTAAAGAAGCAAGTGAAGTTGTTATTCTTGATAATAATTTTCTGTCGATTGCTAAAGCGATTTTATTTGGAAGAACTATTTTTAAAAGTATTCGTAAATTTATTATTTTTCAATTGACCGTTAATATATGTGCTGTAAGTCTATCAATAATTGGTCCTTTTATCGGTGTTGATACACCAGTTACAGTTATTCAAATGCTGTGGATAAATATGGTTATGGATACTTTAGCTGCTTTAGCGTTCTCTTTTGAAGCTCCATTAAAAGAATATATGGAAGAGAAACCTAAAAAAAGAGATGAACCTATCATCAATCAATATATGAAAGATGAAATACTTTTTACAGGTATTTATTCGACTTTAATTTGTATTTTGTTTTTGAAATTACCGATTTTTCATCAATTGTTTAGAAGTGGCGAACAATATATTTTAACAGCTTTCTTTGGTTTATTTATATTCATTAGTATTTTTAATAGTTTTAATGCTAGAACGCATCGTCTTAATTTATTGTCGCATTTAAGTGGTAATAAAGCATTTATATTTATTATTAGTTTTATTTTCATAGTTCAAGTTTTGTTAATTTATTTTGGTGGTGATTTATTTAGAACATCAGGTCTTACTTTCTTTGAATTTCAAATTATGTTTTTATTAAGTTTTACTGTTGTACCAGTCGATTTTTTAAGAAAAATATATTTAAGAAAAAAAGGAATTATCGGAGGCGTTTAAAAAAACAGAAATTAATTTTTCTGCTTTTTTATTAATACTTTATAATTTGTATATTCTGTCGGCGAGTCTAAAACTAACATTTCCTCATTATCTTTTTTGGTTGAATCAAAAACTTCTTTTATATATTTGCGCCAATTTTCTAAGGTTGGTCTATTAAACATTAAATATTGACGAGAAAAGTGAGTACAATTACATAAAACAATAAAGAAATTTTTATTTTCTTCGTTGGCTTTTTTGATAATTAAAGTAGTAGCATCGCAAGGTAAGATTCCTACTAATAAGTCATATGGAGATACAGAATCTTGGATTTTGAAATCTTGTTTTACTAGTTTCATATGTGGTAAATCTTGTGTAACTAGCATTTTGTCATAAACGGTAATAGTACCTTTTCTTGTTTGTAGTTGACGATCACGAACATGAGTGGCAAAAGCTGGATAAAATCCGCCACCAATTTCTAAAATATTAGAAGAAATGTCAAAATGTTGTTCTAATAGCTTTAAGTATGCTAGATAAGGGTTTCTATCTTTGAACATTCCTAAAGCATCATAAACTTGATTTAAAATATCAGGATTGTTTAAAGGTAAAACTTTACCAAAATTATTTACAATATATTCAACAGCGGGTTGTGGATATTGATCTTTATATTTATTTAAAAATTCATTTAAGTTCATATTTAAGACCCCCTTTAAAACATTTAATATTATAATCAAAAAGAATTATTTGTCAAATTATGAATGTTGTTTCATCAATAAACTTATAATCATAATATTTTAATAATCTTACTAATTTAAATAAAGCCTCATCTTTTGCTTTAGCTTCTAGCATAATATCCAAATCGATATTTAGATGCTTTATTTTATTTAAAAATTCTATAAAATCTTCAACATTTATATAATCATTGTGACTTCTAAATTCTTTTTTAGTTTTGCTTTTAGGTGATGAAAAATGAATCTTTGGGGTAGTGTTCCAAGTTGCGAATATTTCTTTTAAATAATTATCGATATTAATCCCATTATTATTACAAACATGGTGATGATAATCTAAAACAAAAGGAATCTTTAACTTTTTACATAAATTTAGACAATCCACAATATTATATATTTTGTCATCGTTTTCCACAGCTATACATTTTTGAATATATTTGGGTAATTTATAGAAGTTATTGATAAATCTTTTGATACTGTTTTCTTTACCAAAAACATTGCTTCCAACATGAAGAATGATAACTTTATTTTTAATATTTAAGGCTTCTAAAATTTTATAATGGTATTCTAAAATTTGAAAAGTATTTTCTAAAACTTCTTTTTTGGTACTATTCAAAACACAAAATTGGTCAGGATGAACATCGATACGTATTTTACTATTATTTATTTTCTCACTTATTTTTTGGTATAGTTTTTGATATTTTAATATGTAATCGAATACTACATCTGTTTTAGTAGCAAGGGGAATTAATTTAGATGTAAGTCGATAGAAATGAATATTGTTTTTAATATTGTAATCAATAATTTTTTCTAGATTATTTAAGTTATCTATAATAATTTTATTGATTTTATTAAAATTGTTATCTTTTTTAAAGTTTGTATAGGTAACTGTTTTAGAACAAGTCAAATTTAATGTTTTAGAAATAGAAACATATCCCAATCTAATCTTCATAATCTCACCAATTATATTATGGGTTCAAATAATTTAAATATGTATTTTTAATTATTGATTTAAAATATGATATAATTTTAATAGAAAGAAGGTTGTTTTGTGAAGAAGTATATTTGTCCAATATGTGGATATGTTTACGATGAAGAAAAAGAAGGAATTAAGTTTGACGATTTACCAGATGATTGGAAATGTCCTTTGTGTGGTGCTCCAAAGAATCTTTTTAAAGCTGAAGCTATAGAAGTAGTTGTTTCTGAAGAAGATGATGAAGAAGAATTAAGAGAAATGAATTATGGAGAAATCAGCGCTTTATGCAGTAGTTTAGCTCGTGGATGTGAAAAGCAATATTTAGAAGAAGAATCTAAATTATTTACTAAATTAGCTAATTATTATAAAAGTAAATCTGAAATTAAAGAATCATCAAGCTTTGAAGAATTAGTTTCTAAAATTAATAATGATTTAGAGACTAATTATCAAAAAGCAAGAAGTGTAGCTAGTGAAAAAGAAGATCGTGGCGCTTTAAGAGTTATTACTTGGGGGGAAAAAGTAACGATGATTTTAAAATCTTTATTAGAGCAATATAAAAATGATAAAGATTTTATAAAAAATACTAAAGTATATGTATGTGATATATGTGGCTTCATTTATGTTGGTGATGAAAAGCCAGAAATTTGTCCAGTTTGTAAAGTTCCTAGCTTTAAGTTACTAGAAGTAGAAAGAGGTGCTTAAAATGAGTGAAGTAAGAGCAGTAAGAAATTTAAGAATTTGTAGTAAAGATTGTCTATGCCTTTATGTTTGCCCGACTGGTGCTACTGATACAGAGACAGGGCAAATAGATTTTTCTAAGTGTATTGGCTGTGGTGCTTGCAGTAAGGCTTGTCCTTCTGGTGCTATTTCAATGGTACCTTATCAATACCCTAAACAACAAACTAAAGATGATTTAGTTATTGCAAAATTAAACAAGTTAATTCAAAGTAAAGTTGAGCAAGAACAAATGGCTGAATATATTTATAAAAATAGTAATGATAGTATTGAAAAACAATTAGCAAAAGCAATTATTAGAGCTAATAGATTAATGACTGAGGATTTATACCGGGAAGCGGGTTTTATGTTACCACAAAGTAAAAATACTAAAGATTTTTTAAAAAATTTATTACAACAAACTAAAGATGAAACGCTAAAAAAAGATATAGAAAAGTTAATTGATTTATTGGATTTTAATGAGTAGCATTTTAAACATAATCGAAATAGATTATGTTTTTAATTATTATTTTTAATTTTTAACGCAAATAAAATGTACTTTTTTTAAAAAAACCTTTTCAAATTTTAATAAAAATGGTATTATTAAGATAATGGGAGGGTAATATGATAGCGAAGAAAGTTATTGTAAAAAAAGAAACTGGTCTTCACGCAAGACCAGGAAGTGAAGTTGTCGATTTGGCAATGAAATTTCAATCGGATATAAATTTGAAAAAAGATGATAAAGTAATTAATGCTAAAGAGGTGTTAGAAATTTTATCAGCAAATATTAACTTTAATGATGAAATAATAATTGAAGCAAATGGTGTCGATGAAGAGGAAGCAGTTAAAGCATTGGAAGAATATATAGGAAGTTAAAATGAAATTATTAGGAATTAAAGTTGGCAATGGTTTAGGCTTAGGTAAATGTTTATTTGTCGATACTAAATTACCAAATATCAATCAAGGAACAGCTGCTGATTTAAACGAAGAAATAACTAAAGTAAACAGTGCAATAGATGAATCTGTTAAAGACTATGAAGATATTATTGCTTCATTAGATGATGAAGATTTAAAATCATTAACAGAATTTAATAAAAATGTTTTAATATCACCAAGTATAAAAAAAGAAATAGAAGATACTATTAATGATAAAAAATGTTATGGTGACCTTGCAATCGATATTTATTTTAATAATAAAATTAAACAATTAGAAGCATTAGATAACAATTATTTAAAAGAAAGAGCAAAAGATGTTAAAGATATAAGACATAAAGTATTATCAAAATATTATAATGTTGTTGAATTTAATCCGGATAATTTAAAGGAAGATGTAATTTTAGTTTCTCATGAAATGACTGCCAATGTCTTACTAACTGATAACTTACAATATATTAAAGGAATCGTATCAGAATTAGGAGGAAAAACAAGTCATATTGGTATATTAACTACATCTTTAGGAATTCCTTCAGTATTTGGAATTGATGTTAAGAATCTAAAAAATGGTGAACTTATTTTTATCGATGGAAATAAAGGTTTTGTTGAAACAAATTTAGAAGAAGAAAAAATAACTGAGATTAAAGAAAAAATAGCTAGTGAAATAGAGCTTGCAAAAGAATTAGATGATGTTAAAGAAGCCAGAACGACTGATGGATATTTATTTGAAGTAAGTGCTAATACAGGAGATTTAACTGAATTAGAAAGAATTAGTGAAATTCCTTTGGATGGAATTGGTCTTTTTAGAACAGAGTTTTTGTATTTAAATAAAACAACTCCGCCAACAGAGGATTATTTATTTGAAGTATATAAGAGTTTTGCTACTAAATTAAATGGTAAACAAATGATTATTAGAACACTAGATATTGGTGGAGATAAAAAATGTCCTTACATTGAAATTGGTGATGAAGCTAATCCATTTTTAGGATATCGAGCAATCAGATATTGTTTGGATCATAAAGATTTTTTTAAAACTTCTTTAAAAGCAATTTTAAGAGCTAGTGCTTTTGGCAATATTGCAATTATGTATCCAATGATTTCTTCAAT
>CALVKO010000007.1 GCA_944332725.1 uncultured Bacilli bacterium | reverse complement strand
AGCTTAAAAACAACTTGGTTTGATATGGACTTTGATGAGCAAAGAAGAATTATTGAACATTTAATAGATAAAGTTGTGGTTAAAGATAATGAGATAAGTATTTACTACAATATTTATTAGAACTTAAATTTTCTCCCACTGGGGGTAATAGTCCAATTAAGGACATACTAATGTTAACCTTAAAACAACTTATTATATTAGGCAAAGTAGCTGGTAATATTAATTTTGTATATATTTGTCGTTTATTTGCTTTAAATGTTTTCATTAATTTTAATTTAATAGGATCGACACTAATAAACCCTTGATAAACAGTTATAATAGTAATAATAGTAGATATTAATAAAGCCATAACAATGATTGATTGCATACCAGCACCTACCCATATAATTAATATTGGACCTAGTGCTACTTTAGGTAGACTATTTAAAACTGTCAAATAAGGATCAATTACTTTCGCAAAGAATTTATTCCACCACATTAAACTTGCTATTAAAATACCTAATAAAGTACCTAATAAAAAACTTATAAAAGTTTCGTAAACAGTTATAAAGATATGATTATACAAATTATTAGCATTATGTAGACTAATTAGACATTCTATTACTTTTTTAGGAGATGAAAAAATAAATGGATTAATTATTTTATAATCAGATAATAATTGCCAAATAATAATAAATAAAATTAAAATACTAATTTGCGTTAATTTAATTAAAAGATTATTTCTTTTAATTTTTTTTAAATAATTTATATGTTCCTTAGTCATAATCAATCTCTTTCCATATTAAATCATAATAATAAGCAAATTCTTTTGCTTTTCGATTATTAATTGGCGTACTTTTGTCAGTTAAATTAATGTCAATTATTTTTTTAATTTTACTAGGTCTTTTTGATAATACAATTATTTTATCAGCCATACTTATTGCTTCGGCAATATCATGAGTTACCATTATTGCTGATTTTTTTTCTTTTTTAATTATATTATAAACATCATCTGATACTTTTAATCTTGTTTGATAATCTAGAGCGCTGAATGGTGCTATATAAATAGTACTCAAACATTATTTGAAATGTATTATGTATTGTAAATCCTTGCTTCTTTCAATATAATCAATATATTTAAGCCAAAAAGCTCTTTTAGATTCATTATCTAATTTTTCGTATAATTCATTTATATCAGTTTCAAGTAGTTCATTATAAATACTTAAATCTTTTTTATTATTTTCCATTTTTTTTGCATTTTCTAATTCTTGTGAAAAAAGTTTATAATTTTCATCAAATTTTTCTTTATTTATTTTTCCCTCAATATATAGTTCTGTTACACGATTTATTTTCGATTCTATTTTATTTGTATCAATTTTTTTTAATTTTTGTTTAGTTTCAATTGATGAATATTTAATAATCATATCTTTAATATGCTCTTTAAAATTTGCTAGTAAATATTTTTCAAGAGAAGATTCAAGAATAGGACTTCTGTTTGTACATAATTTAGAATTATATGCTTTGTTGCACCGATAGGCAGGACTTTTATATTTTTTATTATATTTAGGTTTTGTTGTTGCGTGAGTAAATCCAGCTAAATTATGACCACATTCGCTGCATTTTAATAATCCTCTAAAGATATAATCATATTTAGCGTGATTAGATTTTGCATTTCTTTTAATTCTCTTTTGATTTTCTAAAAATTCATCTTTTGTTATATATGGCTCACAATAATTTTCTATTCCTCTATAAATACCGGTATATAATTCATTTTTAAAATAATGGCATATACTATAATAATTGATTGATAAATTATATTTATTATTTATATATAACATAGTTTGGCGCATAGAATTAAATATTTTAAAATGTTCAAACATATCATTTACTATATCTTTTGTATCTTCATCTTTAACGACGTGTTTGTTTTTCTCCTCTCCCACAACCTTATATCCTAGTGGCATACAATGTGAACCTTGGATTGCTCTTTTATTTTTTACCATATTATCAAAGTTAAATTTTATTCTATCTGATGTTTGATCTGATTCGTTTTGAGCTATTGATAATTTTATATTTAAATGTAATCTTCCGTTAGATGTAGTGGTATTATATTCTTCATCAGAACATTCCCAGTCAATGTGATTTTTTTCAAGTATTTCTTGAATTTTATAATAATCTGAAATGTTTCTAAACCAACGATCTAATCTCCAAAAAACTATTCTATCAAATTTTTTCAATTTTGCATCATTAATTAGTCGTAGTAATTCTTTTCGACTATTTAATTTTGAACGAGCAGACTTTCCTTCGTCAGCGTATATTTCAGTTATTTTATAACTTTTTTGCTTACAATAATCAATTAATCTTTCTTTTTGAGAATTCAAAGAGTAACCGTGTCTAACTTGTTCTTCTGTACTAACACGAATATATATTGCAGCATTAATTATTTTTTTTATTGTTTCCATTATAGCACTTCCTTTTTACTAAATTTTATGCTATAATTATACGTGAAAACACGTACAATTATATTGTATTTAAAAGTTTTGCAGACTTGTTTTCAATTTCTACCGTTGGCGCGGTAGTTTTTTTTATAAACATTTTTAAATATTAATTAGAACAATTAAAAGGTTTGTATCCTTTTGCAACAGCACTATTTATACTATAAACCCAAAAAGCATATTTTTTTCCTTCAGTAACTTCTTTCATGCAATCATAACTGTAATAATAATTTCCATATCCATCTAGTACAAATACGATATATTCATCCATAAAATTTGATTTGCTAGTTAAGTGAATATTTTCTTTCAACAAATCAAAATAAGCTTCATTGTCAGATTGTATTGTTTCTTCTAAAGATTCAATTTCTTTTTTTAATTCATCAGCATAATTTTGCTTTTTTATTATGAATACGCTTTCAATAA
This sequence comes from uncultured Bacilli bacterium, assembly GCA_944332725.1. Taxonomy (GTDB): domain Bacteria; phylum Bacillota_I; class Bacilli_A; order RF39; family UBA660; genus Faecisoma. The sequence continues at coordinate 37,249 of CALVKO010000007.1, read as the reverse complement.
TAATTATGATTGTTAAAATTGTTATTACAATAATAAACACTTTGTTTATGTTAAGAAATTCAAAATTTAATTTGCGTGTAAGATGTTTTTCTTTTTTTTTGTACTTCTCATTTTCCTGTTGTTTCTTTTCATTCGTATTAACGTCAAAATTACCAAACATATTAATGTTAATATAATAATAAAATAAAGCACCTAACCCACCAATACCTACGAAATTTGAACTATCTGTAATTGCAGTAATTAAAACAGAAATAATAAATGCGATTAAACTGTTATATTTACATATTTTTTTGCAATTTTGACTATTAAGTTTATTCGAAATTTTTAAAATAAATGGTGCTATCATCATTATTAAACTTATAATTAAAACATCTATTAATCCTAAAAAATATATATTATCTGTATTACCATAATTAATGTAACTACCACAGGCACTTGCATATAATATTAGTAATAATCCAAAAGCAATTATAAATCTTTTCATAAAAGAACTCCTATCTACTTGTATCAGTTAGGATATATTCATCTATACCTAACTCTTGTAATCTATTATTATAATCTTCTGCTAAATCAATATAATTTTGTTTGTAAAAATCTTTATCATTTACTAATTTTTCATTACAATTTCTTATATCATTAATTAATGATTCAATATCAATTTCATTATTATAAGCATAATCTGTTATAAATTTTTCTTCGCCACAAATTGATATTTTTTGATTAGTTAATTCGACTTTATAAGTGTTTTTGTTAGCACAACCAGTAACTATTATAACTGCAGATAAAATTACTAAAATATTTTTCATATTATTCCACCTTCTCAATTAAAAAATTAATATATCTATTTGCTTCATCTTCGTATTTATCAATGTAAAAAGCAAATAAATCATTATTAGTTTGACACAATTGATTTAATTCAATATGTGCTAATTCGTGCAAAATAGTCTTTTTTCTTTTATAATGCGATAAGTTTTTATTTATTAAAATATCATATATACCTTTATAATAATAAACACAACCTCTAATTGATAATGGTAAATCTATATAACTTATATTAGCATTATAATATCTTAACACTTCATCTATATCAATTTCGTTATCTAATAGTAATTTAATCATAATACTTAACCCCTTTTTTATTAATTAAGTATCTATACTAGCATACTTTATTTTTTTAATTTCCTAATTCTTTATCTATCTGCTTTTTTCGCTCTATTATAATATTCTTTATAAATTCTTTATCACTATCTGATAGTTCTTTATAAGCATCTAATAATACCTCAATATCTTTAATATTGTTATTTGACTCTTTATTATCAAATCCTAATATATAATTAGCATCCACGTCTAATATTTCACATAGAATAGCAATTGTGTCTGGATCTGGTTTAGAAATACCTTTTTCCCAATTGCTAATTGTTGTATTTCCAATATTGATATTTCTTGAAGCTAGTAATTCTGCTAGCTCTTTTTGATTTAATTTTTTATTTATTCTAGCAGTTCTTATATTATCTCCTACAGACATAAGCAGTTCTCCTTTCTAAAAAAATAATAACATAAAAATTCAAAATAGTAAATAAAAATTTCAAGTAAATTGAATTTTTTTTCAAAAAAGTATTGACATTTCAAAAATATTGGAATATAATCAAAATAGATTTCAAGAATATTGGAATTAAGAAAGGAGAAAATATGAAAGTTTATCAAAAAGTATCTCAATACATAATTGAAAATGGTATAAAACAAAAATTTATATCTGAAAAAACAGGAATCGCTGAAAATACTTTATCAATGATTTTAAACGGAAAAAGAAAAATGGATGCTGATGAATTTGTAGAAATAATAATTGCTTTAGGCGTAGATGCTAATTATTTTATATCTACACAAAAATGCAAAGAACAGGAGTAGAAATATGAACTTATTAGAAATGTATAAACAATTATCAGATGAAGAAAAAAAAGAACTTATTAGAGAAATTTTAAAAGATATGAAAAAAGCAGATAAATCTACTTTTTTGGAACAATATCAAAATGCTCTAAAAGCCACTGGTGATAAGCCTTTATTTGTGAAATAGCAATGTAGTTTGCAAATTTCATAGCATTTCAATAAACAACGAACAGGAGTAGATAAGATGAATGAAATAATTGATATTAATGGATTCGAAATTGAAAAAAATAAAGTTAATGAGATTGTTCAAGAAATTATTAAAATATTAAAAGAAAAAAATATCACATATGCTATCGCATATATGATACTTGATGAAATTAAAGATAGCTTAAATAATAACATTATTAGGTAATTCTTTTTATTAATTCTTGTAGTGCATTAGATATAACTCGTAAGTCATTATTTTGTATATGTTGCTTTGTAAATTTAATTCCGTGATCTTGTTTAGCGTTTATTGTAAATATTTCACGATAATTTTTAACATTACTACAATAAAAAATTTCAAAATTAATCTCATCAAAATCAATATTTGCAGTTTTTATAGGAATTTTAAAAACTTGCTGTGGTGCAAGATTTCCGTTGCTTAATTTTTCTAAAGCATTTGGTATTTGAGAATAAGTTTTATTTAATTTATCTAATTTATTGTTATCAAAAGTAATTGAAATAATATGTGCTAGAGAATTTCCTATATTTTTAATTACTAAATATTCCATAGGAGAATTTATATCTATAACATCTTTATAAATTATTATATTTGGTCTAGTATTATCTTCAATCATTTGTGAGTTTTGTTTTAAAGTTTTGACAGATATATAGATTGATATTAATGCACTACATCCAGTAATTATTCCAACAAGAAGTTGAATCCAATCAGATACATTCACAATGCATACCTCCTTTCAAAAACATTGTAAAGGAGAACATAAGACAAGTCAATAAAATAATTAAAAGAATAAGGACAAACACTAAAAAAATATTATTTAGTAGGTGATAAAAATGAAAAAAAATAAGTCTGCAAAACAAGAAAACATTTTTAAAAATATAGATCCAATTAATATGATTGAATATTTAATTTATCTATATGAAAGACAAGAAAATATAAAAATAAACTATGAAATTAAAACTAAATCATAGTAAAAAAAGAAAGGACAAGCTAGGAGGAATTTATGAAAAAAAATAAAGAAGGAAAAACATTACAAGAAGTATTAGACGAAAATCGAGAAAAAATATGGCAAGAACATTTAAAAGAAAAGAAAAGACAAGAAAAAGAAATAATTATAGGAATGTTTTTAATAGGTGCAATTTTAGTAGGTATATTTTATTTAGGTTATTTGCAAAATTCAAAAGCAATGGAAAGATGCACACAAAATCACGATTATGATTATTGCTTGGTTAATTTATAAAGGGGGTGATGTAAAAATGATTGTACAAAAAAAAGATTGGTCACGGGGGTGCTCCAATCAAGTTGTAAATAAAAATTTACTCTTTAAGTATATCTTAAAAATTAGATTATGTCAAATTGAAGATATATTAAACAGCTATTATTATTTGCTTGAGGTGAGTTATGAAAGATAATATGAAAAAATATAAAGTAGAAAAATTTAGTTTTTTTGATAATTATTTCAGAATTATTGATGAATTTGAAAACGAAGAATATAAAAAAGATTTCGCACTTGCAATATTAAATTATATTTTTAAAGATGAATGTCCATCGTTTGTTGGAGAAAAAAAATTTGCTTGGATGGGTATCGAAAACAGTTTAAATACAAGCAAAAATAGAAGTTTTAACAAAAGAAACAAAATGAAATCAAAACAAAATCAAAATGAAATCAAAACAAAATCAAAATCAAAACAAAAAAAATCAAAACAAAATCAAACATCTTCTACTTCTACTTCTACTTCTTATTCTATTTCTAATAATATTTTAGAAAAAATAGAGTGTGAGGAAGAAAAACCTTTTTTAAACGAATTAGATAGCTTGTTTAACGAATATGTAGAGTTAAGACAAAAAGAGAAAATGAGTACAAGTGAAACTGTTATAAACCGTTTATGGAATAAATTGAAACCATATGATGATGAAGTTAAAAAACAAATGTTAGGAAATGCAATAAATGGAAAATGGAAAGACTTGTATCCGATTAGCGAAAATAAGAAAGAAAAAAAATCTATCTTTGATGAGATAGATGAGTTGGTGTGATATGAACAGAGAACAAGTAAAAACCTTATTTAAAAGAATAAAAGTTCATTACAATACTTTCAAATCTAAAGACCAAGATGTATTTGATGAATGGTGTAGAAGATTACAAGATTATAAAGCGAATGGTGTTTTTGACAATTTTGATAGATACCTAAAAGAGCAACACGATGAACCACCAAAAGTTGTTGATTTAATAAATGAATTTATTCGAATTGAAAAAGATTTCAACAGCATTAACTGTACAATTTGTGGTAGAAAAGAATCTTTAAGCAATTACGATAACCATTTTTCAAGATGCAGTTCTATTGATTACATTTGTAGAAGCAGTAAAAAATATTTCGGACAAGTTCTTAACAAACAGAAACTATGGGAATTATCTGATGAAGTGTTTGAAGATAAGTATTGGAAGTTTTGTAAAAAATTAGTGGATGTACAAGAATTAAGTAATTTAGAAAAATTATCATTACGAAATGCTATTTTGTCTCACTATGGACAAGAAGTTGATGGTGTGGCTTTTATACAAGAAATAAGTAAAGGGATTCTAAATGGAACGCAAAGTTAAACTTGAAAAGGAGTTAGGAAGATGATTGTAGAAATTGAAGTTTTAAACGAAAAAGTGTATTTAAAGTGGGCTAAACCTAGAATACCAATGTATCACATTGTTAGAGATATTAGTGAGGCAAAGATATTTACGCAAAAAAGAGCAAAAGAATTACAAGAACGATTCAAACATAAAAAAGTGAGGTTGATTAAATGCGTGAAAAATTAGTTTACGAATATTTGTGCAAGAATCATTTAGGCAAGGCTAATTTAATTAAAAACAAAGACTTACGAAAAATCTTTAATGTGAATAGTGATAAATCAATGAGAAAAATTATTCAAAACATTAGAGAGGACAAGCAGTATGAAAAACTGGTTGGAAGCGAATCAGGTAAATTAGGTGGCTTTTATATTTGTGCTACAAAAGAAGAGGTAGAAGAAACGATAAATAATACTAAACATAGAGCAAATCAAATGTTTAGAACTACAAAAATTATGGAATGGAAAAGTAAAATAGGAGGAATGAATTTATGATAAAAAAACCAAATGAATTAATTAGTGAAAATCAAAAAATAAGGATGTTAATAGCTGGATATCCGGGAATAGGAAAAACAACATTAGCTTTATCTGCACCAAAACCATTATTGGTAGATGTAGATTTAGGTATCAATCGTGTAATGGCTAGTGCTAGAAAAGATTTTATACAACCAAACAATTATGAAGAATTACTTGAAGATTTAAAAGGCGATTTAAGTGATTATGAAACTTTAGTAATTGATACTGGTGGTAAATTATTAGAATTAATGAAAAATTATGTTATTAAAAATGATGTTAAAAATGCTAAAAAAGATGGCAGTTTGTCATTACAAGGTTATGGAGCTGTGGCAAGAGAATTTTCAAGATTTATGGATAATTGCTACTACAATTTAAGAAAAAATATTGTTATAGTTTTCCACGCAGTTGAAGAAAAAGACGAAGAACAAACAAAGTTAAGAATTTTAGTAGAAGGATCTACCAAAAATACTGTATGGCAAAATGTTGAAATTGGTGGATTTATGGAAATTATCGGTAAAAAGAAAACTATTGGATTCGATAATTGTGAAAGATATTTTGCTAAAGCAAGTTTTGGAATTAAAGGTGTTATGGAAGTCCCTGAATTAGATGGAACTAAACCAAATGATTTTTTAACAAAACTATTTCAATTAGCTAATAACAATATAAAAAAAGAAGCTGTGTTCTTTGAAGAACAAAAACAAGAATATGAAAAGTTAATGAATGAAATAGTACCACAAATAGAAAAAATGGAAACTAAAGAAGATTTAATAACTATTACAAAATTAATCAAGGAAACTAATCATATTTTAACGAGTGAAAAAGAATTAAAACACAAATTTAAAGAAAAGGTTGCACAATTAGGTTATCAATGGAATGGTGAGAAAAAAGAATATGAAAAGATATCTAATAACGCCGACACTACTGAATAGTTGGAAATACTGTGTTGAGAATCAATATGGTAATTTGGAAGATTTTATTAAAATTTTAAAAAAAGAAGAAGCTGAAGATGTAAGTAAATTTGTTAAGGGTAATGAGTTTGAAGAGTATATGGTTGCTCATTATCCTGAAACAAAAAATGGATGCTATCAAGTTAAAGTATATAAAAACATTGATAATTTCATTGTCTACGGAAAAATTGATTGCTTAAAAGCTGGAGTTATTTCTGATTATAAGCACACTAGCAATTATGATGTTGGCAAATTTTACGGAAGTTATCAAACAGCAGTTTATATGGAATTAGTACCAGAGGCATATAAAATGCAATATATAATTTGTAATAATTTTGAGAAAAAGAATATGGTAAACGATTGGGAAGAAGACAAAACAAAATTACGAATTTTTAAAGAAGAATATTATCGTGAAGAATTAAAAATGAATTTAAAAGAGGAAATTTATAAATTCATAAAATGGTTAGAAAAATATGATTTATTAACAATTTATAAAGATAAATGGCAAAGTAAATATTAGGAGGAATATGGATTTTAAGTCAGATACTAAAAAATTTAAAATGTATGCAGATAACACATATAAGTGCAAATGCGGACACTCAATAACTATTCCCAATTTTATTAATAAAAAAATATGCACTTGGTGTGGAAACTATGTTTATAAAAACAAAAAAGAAGAATTTCGAGATAAATTGAAAAATGTAATGGAGGGGTAATTATGAACGAATTAATTATTAAGCAATATGAAATTGATTATAGTTTTATAATAAAAAATTATTTAGATAGAGAACTTTGGAATAAAAACTAGAATTTGTTTGTGTATAAACATTTTATATTCTCGCTACAACTATATGAAATTAATACACAAAAAAAGGAGGAAAAATAAATGAACAAAACAGAAATAATTTTATATAGACATAAAATTTATAAAGATATTTATTTAATTAGAAATTGGAATATTTGTGGTGGGACTCCAGAAACAGAGTGGTTTGGAGCAACTAAAAGTTTAAAAAAAGCAATTGAAAAATTGTGGAGATATGATGATAAAACACAAGATTATCGTTTGGGTGATTTAAAAAAAGAAATTGAAGAACATTTTTTTGATTTTGAAAAGGGAAAATCAGAATTGAAAGTAAAAATTACATTACAAAAAGAACTTGAATTTGATGGATATAAAGGAACACTTACTAAAGAAGAAACATATCCAGTTTCCGATTTTGAACCATTAATTTTAATAGAAAAGGAGGAAAATAATGAATAAAGTAATTTTAATAGGAAGATTAACTGCTAAACCTGAATTAAAATATACAAATTCAAATATTGCTTTTACAAATTTTTCTTTAGCAGTTGATAGACCACCAAAAGAAGATGGAACAAAAGATGCAGATTTTATTCAAATTAGAGTTTGGAAAAAACAAGTTGAAAATGTATGCAAATATTTAGATAAAGGTAGATTGGTTTCTATTGAAGGTAGAATTCAAACAGATAATTATACAAACAAAGATGGTGAAAGAAAATATATAACAGTTGTTGTTTGCGAAAGAATTGAATTTCTTGGTGGAAATAAGAAAGAAGAAACAAAAGAAGAAGTACCAGAAATTGAAAAAGATCCATTTGCAGATTTTGGCGAAAGTGTGTCTATTGATGATAACTTTTTAGATTAATGATTGGCAATGTTTTAAAAATAATTCAATGGTTGTATGACCAAGACAAAAATAAATTATTTGAAATAAAAGAATATAAAGAAAAAAGAAATAAAAATCAAAATAAAAAGTATTGGAAATTATTAGGAGAATTATCATTAAAGACAAAAATAGGAATAGAAGAATTACATTTTGAAATGCTTAAATCTTATAGTCCTAGATATGAAATTTTAGTGCCGAATGAAAGTAATATTAGAGGTATTGAATATTATGAAAAAAAATCAAAAATAGTAAAAAATGGCAAGGAATTTTATGTGTATCATGTGTATACTCCTAGCCATGAATTAAATACAGCTGAATTTGCTATCCTTTTAAAAGGATTATGTGAAGAATGTAGACAGCAAGGAATTGAAACATTAAGTCCTCAAGAATTAGCAGATTTGGAAGAAATTATAAAATGTCAGGGGGTGGCTTAAATGCCAAATTATACAAAATTATTACAATTTAATAAAGACACAATAAGGACCATACAACAAAGAGATAATTATTCGTGTCTTTTTTGTAGAATTGGATACTATTGTGAAGAGTTCGATCCTAATAAGATGGATTTTATAGTCCACGATATTATGCACTTTATACCAAAATCTAAACTAGGTTTAGGAATTGAAGAAAATGGTGTTGAAGGATGTAGATATCATCATCATTTGTTAGACAATGGTAATCAAAACTTACGAAAAGAAATGTTATCAATAATGGAAAATTATTTAAAGAGTCTTTATCCAAATTGGGATAAATCAAAGTTAGTTTATAAGAAATGGGGTAATTAAATGAATAAAATAAAAATTGAATTGTATCACGATCATTTTGAAAATGCGAAAGTTTATGGAATTCCTCATGCGCAATTAATTATTGCTGATATTCCATATAATTTAGGAAATAATGCCTATGCAAGTAATCCACAATGGTATATTGATGGTGATAATAAAAATGGAGAAAGTAAATTAGCAGGAAAAAGTTTTTTTGATACAGATAATGACTTCAAAATAAATAATTTTTTTGATTTTTGTACTAGATACTTGAAAAAAGAACCTAAAAAAGGTGGAGAAAGAGGTAAAAGTAGTGGAGCACCAGCAATGATAATATTTTGTGCTTTTGAACAAATACCTATGGTTATAGAACAAGGCAAAAAGCACGGTTTAATGAAGAATTATCCATTAGTATTTATTAAAAATTATTCTAGTCAAGTATTAAAAGCAAATATGAAAATAGTAGGTGCAACTGAATACGCTGTGGTGCTTTATAGAGATAAACTTCCAAAATTTAATAATAAGGATATTTATGGAAATAACAAAATGATTTTCAATTGGTTCGAATGGAAAAGAGATAACTCTAAAGAATATCCAAAAATTCATCCAACACAAAAGCCAGTAAATTTATTAAAAAAATTAATTGAAATTTTTACTGATGAGGGAGATGTGGTTATAGACCCAGTTGCTGGTAGTGGTTCAACTTTAAGAGCGTGCGCAGAATTAAATAGAAATTGTTATGGATTTGAAATAAAAAGAGATTTTGTTAAAAGAGCAAAAGAAGAAATGTTAAGTAACATTGAAATTCAACAAAAATTATTTTAGAGGTGGTAATTATGATATTAGCGATTGATCCAGGTAATATAGAAAGTGCATATTGCATAATCGAAAAGGAAACATATAAGCCTATTGAGTTCGGAAAAATAGATAATTATAAATTATTGAAACAAATAGGTTTGTTTAAAAATATTGACTGTATTGTAATTGAAAAAGTAGCTAGTTATGGTATGGCAGTAGGCAAAGAAGTTTTCGATACTTGTGAGTGGTACGGTAGGTTCGTACAACTATATTGTGATACAAATGAAAATCCAAAAATAGAATATGTATTTAGAAAAGATGTAAAAATCAATTTATGTAATTCGATGAAAGCAAAAGATAGCAATATAAGACAGGCTTTAATAGATAGGTTCGGCGTAGTTGGTATTAAGAAAAATCCAGGTTGGTTTTATGGATTTAAAAAAGATATTTGGTCAGCTTATGCGGTTGGTATTACATATTTAGATAGAGTAAAATGAAATATTTAGAATCGTTTAAAAAATATTTTTTACCAAACTATAAAAGAGCTATTTTTAAAGCAAAATTATTAAATGATAAAGATACATTATTAGAATTACAAAACAGTATTTGGTCAAATTGGAACTTAACTAAAAATGAAAAAATTAAATTACTAAAAGAATTAGGAATTTGGAAAATATGAAAAAAGTTTATTATTCGTTATATAAAGGTGATATTGAATTAGCATTTGGAACAAAAGAAGAAATTGCAAAGAAAATGAATGTAAAAAAAAGAACGCTAGATTTTTATAGGACGCCTACTTATCAAAATAGGGGTAGTGGGAAAAACAGGAGATATTTAGTAAAGGTAGATGATTAGATATGTATAAATGTAATGTATGTAATAAAATATTTGATGAACCAATAAGTGAAAGTGCTGAAAGTTTTTATGGTGTTAGTGATCTATTTGATTATTCTTGTGGAGAAATGATTTATATGTGTCCTTATTGCCAAGAAACACACTTCGAAGAATATAGAGAAGAAGAGGAAGAAGAGGAAGAGGAAGAAGAATGAAATTAGAAGAAGGAATGTATATTAAATACACGAGGGGTGCAGTTAATGGCTATGTACCACCAAGAATTGCAAAAATAATAGATTGTTCTGATAAAGATTTAATAAAAATTGATAATGGTCAAGTAATATTAAGAAATGATGTTGTTAAAGCAAGTAAAAACATAATAGATTTAATACAAGTAGGAGATTATGTTAATGGTAGACCAGTATTTATAAATGAATATGGCTTTTTAGAACAAACCTGTATTAATGCAGATGACGATGTTTATTATGAAACTTTAAGAGTAGAAGATATTAAAGACATTGTTACAAAAGAGCAATTCAATTCAATGAAATACGAGGTTGATAGTAATGAATGAAATTGAAGAATATGCATTTAAAGATGTAAGAGAATTATCAAACATTGATAAAGATGAATTATTAGAAATAATAGATTTCTTACAAAAAGACAGAAAACAATGGATTGAACAATTTACTAAAACACATAATGAAAGTATCGATTTAGCTCGAAAATACAATAAAGCATTGCAATTATTAAGCGATTATAATCTACCTTGCGAGATAGACGAATTTAACGCTAAAGAAGAAAACATAGATTATTGTTCACAATATTATATACAAGGTTCAGATCATTACTTAATACCGAAAGATGAATTTGTTTGTTTGCTAAAAGAAATTAAAGAATTACAATCACAATTAAGTTATTTAAGAAGTGGTGAATACTACAATCAATTAAGATTTGAAAGAGATATGTTACAGCACGTTGTAGATTATAACGAAGTGTCAAAAGAAGATAAAGAATTTATTGATATGACACATAGAAACACCGAATTATTAGAAGAAAATCAACAATTAAAAGCAGATTATGGAAATAAAGCACAAGTTGAAAGAGATTTGTTATTAGAAGAAAAACAAGAACTAATAAATTATTTAAAAAATGAAGATATAGACTTAAAAGAAAATGTTGTAAATCTTGAGGAAAAATTAAGAAACACATCTCATGATAGTTTTTACTATAATTCATATTTAAAAACATTACATAGATTTAGAGCTAAAAGAGAGTTAATAAAAGATATATTATCTAAAATAGAAAAGAGTGATAATTGATGGTTAAATTAGAAGTATTTAGAGGACAAATTAGGATAAACGAAAAAATGGCATATTTTGGTCTTGATTATGAGTTAACTGATGAAGTAGGTAATTTAGTAGATGAGTATAAAAAATTAGATTGTGAAAATCAAAAACTAAAAGAACAACTACATCAAAAAGAAGATAAAGAAAAGGAACTAATAAATTATTTAAAAGAAAAAATAAAAGAAAGAGATAAAGATATAGAATTATTAGGTCAAGATTGTTATATGTCAAAGTATGCTTACGAGGAAATATTATCTAAAATAGAAAAGAGTGATAAGTAATGAATAAAGAAGAAATTAAAAAAATGATAGCAGATGATTTTGATAATTTTATAAATGAAAGATTAGATGGTGCAATTATATTTAAGTATATTAGTAATCTTGAAAAAGAAAATTTAAAATTAAAAGAACAATTACAACAAAAAGAAGAGATTATAAATAAATCAAAAGAACATTTAGAATTAAAAGTAATTAGATATTCTAATGAAACAGATTACATGCTAGATGAAACTGATTTAAAAGAAATTATACAAATATTAGTTAATAAAGGAGAATAAAATTGCAACAATTAAAAACATGTAAACGAAAAACAATGGATGATGAATTTTTTACTATGTATAAAGATTGTGTTAGAGAATTACATAAATATGATTTAAGAGGTAAAAAGATTATCTGTCCTTGCGACAATAAAGATAGTAATATATATAAATATTTAAAACACTGTTACTATGACGTTAAATGTGACTCTAAAGAATGGAGAAAAATAGATTACTCTAAATATGATATTGTAATTACTAACCCGCCTTTTAGTCAAGTTAGAGAGTTTATTAGATATTTAGTATCTATAAAAATAGATTTCATAATTATTGTTAGTGATGTTCTAAGATATAGTATTAAAAATGGTAAAACAAACTTTGGTGTCCCCATCTATAAAGGTTGGGATGCACAAAAATTTTATAGACCAGATGGAAATATAAAAGCAGTACATTGTGGTTGGATAGCATCATTTCAAGATGATTGGAATGAAAATATATTATTAAATTCTAAAGGAGATGGAAAATAATGGGTTTATTATATAATCATTATGAAGCTAATCCAGTAACAAATAATAGTTTAAAAATTAATGCAGTTAGTGGTACTTTGACAAAAACATATAAAGACAGTTATTTTGTTAGATTTCAAAAAGGAAGTCCAATGGAACATTTTTACTTTAGAGAATATAGACCTTGCAGAATACTAGATAAAAGAGATACATATTTAAACACTAAACGAGAAGATGAAGAAAGATACGATGGATATTTTTATACTTTAAAAGAAATAATTGTATTGCAAGTAATGTTAATGAATGAAGATAATTATTTAGTAGAAGCAATAGATAAAGAAAATTATGAAAAAATGTTTTTAGATAATAAAGGAGAATAAATATGAAACCTAAATGTAAATATTTAGAAAAATGTAATGGTGATGATGTCGAAGATACTAATTATTGTGATTATTATACTTGTGGAAAGATGAATGAACTAGATTTGAAAAAATATCATTTTTATAATTCCTTAGAAAACATAGTAGACGAGGACAAATGTGAAGAATATCTATGTAAAAATTGTTTATTTAAAAAGGAAATATCAAATATAGATAAAGGAGAATAGATATGATAGAAGTATCAAGAGACTTAAAAGACATATTAATATGTGCTTTAAGATATGCACTAGGTGGAAGAACATACATAACTTCTTTAGTTGCAAATTATATTATGGAACATAAAGAATTAATAGATGAAAGAATTAAAAATATAATGTTGAAAGATATACTTGAATATGAAAGTAAAAGAAATTATTGGTATGCTGATGATGAATGCGATTATCAAAATTGGCTAAAGTTAAAAAAATGGTTGGAGGAATTAGATAATGAAAATAATAAATAATACTAATTTATCCTATAAAGAAATAGGACAAATAATAGATGAAGTAACGCAAACTAAAGAAGAAACAAATTATGTTGGGAAAATAGAAATTGGAAAAGTTTTATATAATGGTGTTCCAATAAATATACAGATAAGACACCTAAAAAAATATGTGGAATGGAGATTTGATTATGAATAAAGAAATAACTATATTAGAATTATTTAATAGTTACGCAAAGTCAATAAAACAGCCAAGAAAAATAAAATATAAAAATAAAATTTATGTTTATGATGGTAATGCAGTATTAGGACAACTTATAAACGAATATCAAGGTAATATAATAGCATTATTAAACGAAAAAGTAGAAATACTAGAAGAAGACAAATCTATAATAGAAAAATTAAAGATTAACGAAATACCAAATGAATGGAATTTGGAATTATTTACTGCTGGTGTTAATTTACATATGAATTTAATAGTTAATAAATTAAACGAAGTAATAGATTATATTAATAGGAGGGAAGATAAATAAATGAATTGGTTAGATATAATAATGATTATTTTAGCAATTATTATTTTTATAGGAGCAATAGTTGTATTAGTGTGGTATGCTAAAGAGGATGATTTAGCTTTCGGAATCTTTTTATCATTATCTATTTTAATATGGGTAGCCATAACACCATTATATTTTATTGTTTTAGATAAAGGTAGTGGATCTACAATAGGAACAATTACAAGTGTAGATAAAAATTTCTTTGGTACTACAGCGTTATATATAAAAACAAGTGAAACAACGCAAGAAAAATATTGCATTGAAAACAACAACATCGTAGAACAAGCAAAATTATTAATCGGCAAAAATGTAAGAATAGAATATGGTGAACGAGTAGGATTATATTCTACAAACAAATGTCATCAAGCACCAGTTGAAAAAATCGAAGAAATTATTGAAGAATAAAGAGGTGGTATCTTGGAATGAATAAAGTTCTTGTTAATTATAATAATTTATATCGATATTACGAAATAGAAAAAGTAAATTTAAGTATTTTAGAAGATAGAAAAGAAAAAATAAGAAATCAATATTTCAAAACAACATCACAGCCGTCAAATAGCAGTTCAAAAACTAATAAAAAATATGAAAATTATGATGCTTATATGATAGCTTTAGAAAAAGAGCAAATTTTCGAAAAAATTCAAGAAAAAAGAAATCTTATTAATAGGTTATCATACTATTTAAAAAAGATAGAATATAATTTATCTCAATTGCAAGGAATAGAATATCAATTGTTTTTTAAAATTATTAATGGTATTAATATTAGTAAAGCTATTAAAGAAATTGCCGAAGAAAATTATTTTAATAATAAAAAAATAAAAGACGAGTCTATAATCTGGAAAAAATATTATCCTAATGTAAAAAAAGAAATATTAGAGTTTAAAAAGATACAAGAGGAAGTGATAAAAATTTATGAATAATTGTTATAGTGTATATGTACATATATTTCCAAATGATAAGAAGTATTTTGGTATTACATCGAAAGAACCAAAGAAACGATGGAATTATGGAGTTGGATATAGAGAACAACCAGTTATTTATCACGCAATTAAAAAGTATGGTTGGAATAATGTAAAACATATAATTTTATATGAAAATTTAACAAAAGAACAGGCTTGCGATAAAGAAAAAGAATTAATAAGAATGTTTAACACGACTAATAGAAAAAATGGATATAATGTTTCTTTTGGTGGTGAAGATGGATGTATTGGTTTAAAACGAACAGAACAACAATGCAAAATTATAAAAGAAAAGTGTATAGAATCATTAGGAAAAAAAGTGGTACATTTTATACTTGATGATGAAGATAATTTATTAGAAATAAAAATATATAAATCAATATCAGAGGCAGCTAAAATTACAAAAAAATCAAAAAATACTATTTCAAAAAGATGTAAAAAAGAATGGTGCTATGATTATTACTTTGAATATGGTTGTTTAAATGAATGGGCATTTTTAGATGATTATTATAAAGCTAAACTATTATATATTAGCAAAGTTGATCATTATCTATACAATTTTTTATTAAGAAAAGGAATTAGAGACGAAAGAATTGTTGTTTTTATGGGAGCCGATATAGATTTTTGGAGAAAATTAACAAAATATGAAAAAAAACAAAAAAGTCCAGTGAAAGTATAGTAAATAGTATTATAAAATGATATTATGAGATAATTAAAAAAAGAATTATTTCAGATTAATGTAAAACCCCTTTTAATTTTATGAACATTTTCATAAACTCGGAAAAGAATACCTCTTTTCTTTTTTTATATTCTCGAGTAGCCAAACGGTAAGGCAATAGGCTTTGAACCTATAATGTGCTAGTTCGATTCTAGCCTCGAGAACCAAATGTGGTGATTATATGCGAGAAATAACAAAGATAATGATAAACCAATTTAAGATAATGAAATTAGGTTACGACTTTATGGGCTACAAAGTAGATAAAAAGAATAGTTTAAGCTTTCATCATCTTATAGTACCAAGAAGAAATTGTAAAGAATGTGGTTTAGGCGAAGGCTATCTATTCTGGAACGGTGCGATATTAAGACAAGATACATCGCACGATTATCTACATTTAATCGAATCTAAAGATTACGACATTTTTCTTGCAATTACTAGCGAAATGATAGACCAAAACATAAAAGGCTATTTAGATATAGATAATTTAAGAAGAATAAATGATATATTAAAAACATTCGAAAGAGAGCATTATCACGATAGAAACAAAAAAGGAAAATTATTAATAAAAGATAGTTATTTTAAAAGGATAAAAGGGTGATATATATGACATATGATGACGGATTTAAAGTCATTTTTATTTTATTAGCAATATATATTTTCTACAGGTATTTACAATTTAGAAAAAAGTGATTGTATGAAAAAGAATAAAAAGGATATTTATTATTGTTTTAGGTATAAATGCAAAAATTGTCCTAAAAATCGTATTTGTGAAGAAGGTGAAGAAAGTGGCAAAAAAAGGAGTACCAATAAACAACGAAAAAATAGCAGAAGTAATTGCCAGTTACGCACTTACTAATAGTTATAACAAGACTGCTCACGAATGTGGTATATCTGATAAGACCGTAAAAAAGATTATCGAAAATAATCCGAAGGAATACGAAAAGAAAAAAGAATTATTTTCAGAAAGTGCCAACCGTATCATAAATAAATCTTTAAAATTAATTGAAGATAGAATTGATACAGCAATGCATAATCAAAGTGAATTAGAAAGCATAATTCAAATGGTTTGGAAACAAGACAAAAAAGAGTTAAATGAAACTCAAAAGAAAACAATAGTTAATAAAATATCAAGAATGCAATTAAATAGTCTATCAGAATTAACAACAGCAATGGGAACTTTATACGATAAACGAGCCTTATCACTAGGAGAACCTACCAACAATGAAAAAATGACTATAGTGGTAGAAGTTAGTGATGATTAATGGAAATAACAATTAAAATTCCTAGTAAAGTATTTAATAAAGTTTATCTACCATATTTAGATAATTTAAATAGATATTTAATATTTTATGGTGGTGCTGGTAGTGGCAAATCCTATTTTGTAGTAGAAAGATATATCAAAAAGATACTACAGCAAAAAATGATGAACTTATTAGTAGTTCGTGCTACTGGTAAAAGTAATAGAGATTCAACATTCGCTTTATTTAAACAAGTAATAAATAAATGGAAATTGAGTAAATATTTTAAGATAAATGAAAGTGACTTAAGAATAAAATCATTATTAAATGGTAATGAGATTATTTTTAGTGGATTGGACGATGTAGAAAAACTAAAATCAGTTACTTTTAGTAAAGGTGAACTTACGGACATATGGATAGAAGAAGCTTCCGAAATATTAGAAAGTGACTTTAATCAATTAGATGTTCGTTTGCGTGGTAAAGGAACAAAGAAACAAATAGTTTTATCATTTAATCCGATAGACATAAATCATTGGTTGAAAAAAAGATTTTTTGATATTTTAAGAGATAATGTAACAATATGTCATACAACTTATAAAGATAATGAATTTTTGGATGAAGATTATAAAAAATTGCTTGAAAGTTATAAAGATACAGATGAATATTATTACAATGTTTATTGTTTGGGTCAATGGGGTGTGTTAGGTAAGACTGTATTCGATGCAAGACAAGTAAGCAAAAGATTATCAGAGATAACTAAACCATTAAAAATAGGATATTTTGAATATAAATATGATGATACAAAACCTATTGGTAAAAAAATAACTGATATTAGATGGATAAATGATAAAAATGGTTATATAGAAATATATGAAACGCCAAATTTGAACCATTACTGTATTGGTGGGGATACTGCTGGCGAGGGGTCGGATTGGTTTACTGGTCATGTTTTAAATGCTAAAACTGGGAAACAGGTTGCTAGGTTAAGACATCAAATGGACGAAGATTTGTATGTTAGACAAATGTATTGTCTAGGCTACTATTACAGTAGCAATAATAAAGGTAAGACAAAACCAGCCTTGATTTGTATAGAAAGCAATTTTAGTAGTTATCCTAACAAAGAACTAGCAAGAATAGGATACCCTAATTTGTATGTTAGAGAAAAAGAAGATAGGTTTACTGGTATTATGGACAAGTCGTATGGTTTTAAAACTACTAGCATAACAAGACCAGTTATAATAGCTGAATTAGTTAAAATTGTGCGTGAAAATGTCGAACTAATCAATGACAAATTGACATTAGAAGAAATGTTAACTTTTGTTAGAAATGAGAAAGGTAGACCAGAAGCACAAGAAGGGGCACACGATGACTTGGTTATGGGATTAGCTATTGCTTATTATGCAAGAAATCAAGTTGTTTATTATGAAGAGCCTATAACAATTCAACAAGTATTTAATTTCAATTTTGAAAAACAAAATAATTTAGATTATGGAGAGGAGATACAAGTTATATAATGCTAACATTAATTGTAGTTAAATTACAAGGAATAATTGATGATAAGTCAAGAGAAATGTATAGAACAAAATTAATTAAAGAAATGGAAGAAGGATTGATTGTTATTGATGACAATGTTCAAATAACTTCACATTCAATAAATAGTCCATTTATAGGACTAATATTTAATACGGAGGAGGAAAGCAATGAAAAAGAAGAAAATAAGAGAAATGAAAGCTAAATATTATGAATCATTAAGAATTTTAAATAAGAGAATAGAAGAAGATAAAAATGCTAATAAAGTTGATGTACCACAAATTGATAATAAAGAATTAAAAGATTATACAAAGAAAGAACTAATTGAATATGTCTTTAGTCATAGCATTAATATACCAAACATCGCCAAAATGAAAAAGGCTGATATTATTGCTTTATTGGGGGTTTAATCAATGGAAATATTATTATGCACCGTATTTGGTGTTTTTATTTTACTTTCGTTTGTTATTGGAGTAAGAATTGGTCAAAAAGTCAATAATGATGAACCAATTAGATTGAATCCAGTTAGAGCTATCGACGAATATAAAGAAGAAAAAGAAGTAAAGCGACAAATAAAAGAAACAGAAACTAAATTGAATGCTATGCTTGACAATATTGATTCTTATGACGGAACTGGATTAGGGCAAAAAGATATACCACGATAGGAGGTACCACGATGAATGAAAAAGAGATAGAAAAGACCAGTATTTGGTGTCTTTATGAAAAAATGCGAAATTTTAACAATTTAATGAATGTATATGCCGATACTGATAGAAATTATCGTATGTATAATGGTGATCAATGGTATGGTTTAAAAGTAGAAGGAGTAGAAACTGTTTCTTTAAATATCATAAAGCCGATAGTTAAATACAAATTATCAGTAATTCATTCAAACGATTATGCGATTAATTATAGCGCTGAAAATATAGATAATCCACAGTTTAAAGAAATAGCTGTAAAAACGTGTGAATTGTTAAATAAAAAAGCAAGAAAAGTGTGGGAAAAAGATAGGTTTGATAAAAAGTTAAGAAAATATACTAAAGATTCAGCTATCAACGATGAAGGTGTTATTTATACTGATTATGATACTGAAACTAATATGCCTATCAATGAAATTATTTATAAAAATGATGTTGGTTATGGTAATGAAAATAGTGATGAGATACAAACCCAACCATACATTATAATTCGTCAAAGAAAGCCTATATCAGAAGTACAAAACATAGCATTAAAAAAAGGTGTATCTAAAAAAAAATTAGAATACATTGTTGGCGATAATGATAACTATGATGCGACCGGAGACGATTCACAATATGAAGTCAATGATATGTGCTGGCTAGTAACAAAAATGTGGAAAAAAGACGGTCAAGTATGGTTTGCACAGGCTACTAAATTTGTTGATATTACGAAACCTACAAATACACGTTTAACATTATATCCTTTAGTGCATATGCCGTGGGAAGAAAAACCAGGTTATTCAAGAGGTGTAGGGGAAGTAAGACAATTAATATCTAATCAGTTAGAAATTAACAAAACAATGATGAGAAGAGTATTAGTTGCTAAAAATACAGCATACCCACAAAAAGTTGTAAATATTGCTAAAGTACGCAATCCTCAAGCGATTAATCGAGTAGGAGCTACTATCGAAACAGAGTCACAAGATGTAGAAGATGTAAGAAAAATATTTAGTACTACAACACCAGCTCAAATGAGTACCGATGTTGAAAAAGTACAAAATGAACTTATTTCGACTACAAGAGAATTAGCTGGTGCAGGAGACATTGCTACTGGTGAGGTTAATCCAGAAAGTGCTAGTGGTAAAGCGATATTAGCTGTACAAAATGCTAGTAAGCAACCAATGACTGAACAATTAGAAACATTAAAAGATTCAATCGATCAATTAGCTAAAATCTGGTTAGATATGTGGAAAACATATGCAGTAGATGGATTAATGATTGAAAATGAAACAACCGATGAATTAACTGGACAAACCACAACTGAATTGGTACAAATACCATACGAAGTATTAGAACAATTACAGGCTGATGTTAAAGTAGATATAACACCAAGAAGTCCATTTGACAAATATGCTCAAGAAATGAGTATTGAGAATATGTTAAAGGCGGGTTATTTCAATAATCAAAAGTTATCAGAATTAGAGGTATATGTTTCATTATTAGAAGATGATTCATCTATGCCAAAGACAAAATTAGAAGAGGCTATCAAGATAATGAAAGCTAAACAAGAAAGAATTAGTCAAATTAATAGTCAAGCTCAAACATTACAGATGATGGCTAATAAATTTGTAGGTGAACAGCAAGATATAACAGCAATGGGACAAATGGGTACTGAAATGTACAATCAAGCAATGGCTCAATAGTTATTGCTTTTTTGTTAGTCCAAGCATTGCATGACTTAAAAAGAATATGGAAGTGAAGTCAAACACTTATTAAGAAAATAGGAGGAAAATTATGAACGAGAATATAGTTCAAGAACCTGTTACAGATGTAACTGAAAATACTGTGGAACAACCAGTAGAAAATGTTGTTGAAGGTATAGAGTTAACTGATACCACTTCACAAGAAGAAAAAAAAGAAGTTAAAAGTTATACAGAGGAAGAATTGGAAACGATAGTTAATCAAAGAGTAAATGACATTTTACCTTCTAAAATTGCAAAAGCAACAAGGAAGATAGAAAGACAGTATAAAGATAAGCTATCGAAATACGAAGAAACCGAAAGTATATTACAAGCTGGTTTAGGTACTAAAGATATTTCAGAATCTAATGAAAAAATGCGTCAGTTTTATAAAGAACAAGGCATTGAAATACCAGCATTTCAAAAATCGAACTATTCAGATAGTGAAGAGAAAATTTTAGGTCAATTTGAAGCTAATGAAATCATTAAATTAGGTTTTGACGATATGCAAGAAGAGGCAAATCGTTTAGCTGATATTGGCTATGATAAGTTGTCTAAAAGAGACAAAGAAAAACTCGTAATTCTTGGTAAGGCTTTAACAGATGAAAAGAATAAACAAGAGTTACAAAAATTAGGTGTAAGTACTGCTTTATTTGACAAGCAAGAATTTAAAGATTTTGTTAGTCAATTTAATCAAAACACACCTATTAAAACGGTTTATGAGTTATACAAAAAAACTCAACCAAAACCGGAAGTAAATACAATAGGAAGTATGAAGAACACTGATAATTCAACTGTTAAGGATTATTATACGGATGAAGAGATTGATAGGTTAACACCTGCTCAATTAAAAAATCCTCAAATAATGAAAGCAGTCGAAAAATCAATGCAAATTAACTATAACAATAGTCACAAATAGTACTTCCTAAAATGGAAGGAGAAGAAATATGATAGCAAATTTCAAACAAACTGTCTGGAGTGCAAAAATTCAACACCAATTAGAAACCATAACATCATTAAAAGACCATTGTGATTTTCAATTTGAAGGAGAAGTAAAACAAGCAGAACGCATTAAAATTTTAGGAGTTAATAGACCTACAATTCGTACTTATGTACCTGGTACACCATTAGTTCGTGAAGGTGGAACAGACAACAGTCAATTTTTAGACATTGATCAATTCAAATATTTCGATTTTGAAGTAGACGATGTAGAAAAAGCACAAGCAAAACCTGGATTAATTGAAAACTTATCTAAAGAAGCTACTTTAGGATTATCAGAGGAAGCTGACAAGTATGTTGCAAGTTTAACAGCAACAAATAAAAATGATTTGGCATCAGCACCTTCAACTGATATTTCAGAAGAAGCTGACGGTGGTATTGCATTAATCGAAACTGGATTTAAAACTCTATATGAAAACAACTGTAAAATTACAGATACTTATCATTTAGAATTAACTCCAGAATGGTATACTCATTTACGCCCTTCAATTATCGAATTAGATACTAATAATAGCGAATTAATTAAAAAAGGTTATGTAGGTAAATATGGTAATGCGTTAATTTCTATTGAAAATCTATTAGCAACATGGCATGATGGTACTCGTGATTGCAAATTAGCAATGTTACGTACTAATAAAGCCATTGCATTTGCTGGTCAAATTGATAAAGTGGAAGCATATCGTCCACAAGATGCATTTAGTGATGCTATTAAAGGTTTATATGTTTTTGGTGCAAAAATTGTACGCCCTGAACAAATTTATTTATTCCCAATTTATTAGAAAGGTAAGGTAAGAAAATATGGCAATTGTAAATTTAGATAGTGCCAAAATTAAAGCAAAATACAATGAAGTTAATGTTGGCACTTTAACTGCTTCAACTACTGACGGTTTAGAGTATACAGTAGAAAAACAAGATGAAAGAACACTTTTAATTGTTGAAAATACTGATGCTTCTAATCCATATGATTTAACTATTAAAGCTCCAGTTAATAAATGTTATGCTGGAGCAGTAGCTGATAAGGTAGTAGAAATTGGTGCTGGTAAAATCGCTGTTGTACCAGTTGAAACTGCTAAATATATGGATGCTGTTACCAAAAAAGTCACTTTCGATAGTGAAAATGCAGCTATTAAAGCAGTAGTAGTAGAATTTTAAGGGCAAAATAGCCCTTTTCATCATGTTAAAGGTATTGTTCGAGTTCGATTCTCGAAAACATGAAAGGAGATTATATATGGAAAAATTAGAATATTTTGTAGTACAGCCAAGTATAAAGACATTCGGAGGTATAAAAGTAGATAAAAATACTAAATTTGATGTTTATAATGATGATAAAACAGTTCATCAAGTTTTTAATAAAGGTGTTTTAACAACTCATATTAAAAGAGAACTAAATTATAATGATATAAAATCAACTGAAACAAGTAAAATGGAAACACAAGTACCTTTAGGAACTGTATTATTATGGGATGAAACTAATGGATATATAATTCCAAACTATAATATGGTAAAACCGGAAGAAGCAAAAGAATTGTTATCTAAAATAGTTGATATTACAAAACCAATTGAAGATGGAACTAAAAAAGCAATGGAGGGATAATATGAGTTTAACTGATGTAAAAAAGCAAATTTTAGCAATGATAGAAGAATTGAACCCAGAAAGTGAATTGTTAACTGATGACCCTGATATTTCAGCTAAAATAAATTATGTTATCAATCAAATTATGATTGAATTAGTAAGATTAAAGAAATTACCAACTAATAAAACAATAGAAGTAAAAGAAAATGAAGTAAAATCATTTACAGAACTGGCTGATGATTTATTTCAATTAAATATGATTCGAGGAGTTAAGCACAATATTGTTGATAATACTGTTATATTTGAAGAAGATGGTACAGCTAATGTTTTTTATTACAAATATCCGACTTTAATAACTGATGAAAATGCTAGTGCATATGAATTTGAATTACCTATCGATTTAATGCAAGTTTTACCTTACGGTGTAGCTGGAGATTTATTGAAGTCTGATATTTCGGCAAATTACGGTCAAGTTTATGCTAATAGATATGAAAGTATGATACAGAGAATTGATCCAAGATATTCAACGGGATCATTTTATATAAGTGGTGAGGATTATGGCTTCTAGTGGCGATTTAGTAAGAAGAGAATACAAGGACTTTAGAGGTGTAGATTTCAACGATGGAGAAATTGTCACTTCAAGAAGTCCTTTTTCTTTGAATATGTGGAAAAATTATAAAGAAAATGCTCGTTGCGTAGAAACAAGACCGGATATTGAATTAAAAGAAACATACGATAATGTTATTTATGGTATGTTTTTTTATACTAAAAGTGATACTCTTCATAAAATTGTTCATTGTGGTACTAAATTATATGACAATAGTGAACAAATATTTGTAGGTATGAATATTACTAAAAGTCAATATTTTGTATTTAATGAAATTTTATATATAAAAGACGGTATAAATTATCTAAAATACGACGGTACAGAGGTTAAAAGTGTTGAGGGCACTATTCCTATTACATCGACTGGAAAAGCTCCTAGTGGGGCTGGAACGACTTATCAAGATGTCAATTTATTAACGGGTATTAGAAAAAATTCTTTTGTAGCTGACGGAACAAGTACAGTCTATCAGTTAGACACGGATAATTTAGACACAAATTATACTGTTACGGCTGTTGTAAATGATTTAACAATAGTTGAAGGTATGGGATTAACTGTAGATAGAACTGCTGGTAAAGTAACATTTAATACAGCACCAGCTAAACCAACAACATCAGGACAAGACAATGTGGTAATTACATTTAGTAAAACAGTACAAGGTTATAGAGATAGAATTTTAAAATGTACTCTTTTAACCGAATTTGACAACCGTGTGTTTTTTAGTGGTAATCAAAATTATCCTAATGTTGTCTTTCATAGCTCATTGGAAGACCCAGAATATGTTAGTGATTTAGATTATTATAATGAAGGATTAGATGTATCTCCAGTCAAATCAATGGTAGCAGGTAACAATGCTTTATGGGTATTTAAAGAACCTTCACAAGCTAATACAACTATTTATTATCATAATCCAGTAATAGACAATACATATGGAAAAATTTATCCTAGTACGCACTCAAGTATTTCAACTGGATGTGTAGCAACGGGAATTAATTTTAACGATGATATATGTTTTTTTAGCGATAGAGGTATGGAAGCAATAAGTAGTGATGTAACAACTGAACAAGTATTAAGTCACAGAAGTTCAATGGTTGATAGCAAATTATTATCAGAAACCAATTACAAAGATATGATTTTAGAAGAATGGGAAGGCTATTTACTTGTATTTATTGGTAAGCATGTTTATTTAGCCGATTCAAGACAAAAATATCAGGGAGTTAGTATTGAATATGAATGGTATTATTGGGAATTACCTTACGAGGTCACTTGTACTCGTGTAAAAGATGGAATGCTTTATTTAGGTATGAATAATCAAATTTATACTTTAACGAAAACTGACGGTAATGTAAGTTCAGTTTGGACTTTACCTAAAGAAGATTTTAACGCACCACAATTTTTAAAAACTACTAATAAAAGAGGTGGTACTGCAGTTTGTGATGGTGATATTACTGTAAAAGTAAAAAAAGATAATGGAGATTATATAACTATTAATACTTACGAAGAAACTAAGGGATATATCGTATATCGAATAAAACAAAAGAAATTTAAAGAATTGCAAATAGAATTTTCATCAAATAAAACAATGAAACTTTATAGCAGTACTATAGAGGCTTTCGTTGGTGGATATGTTAAAAGATAGGAGGAGCTTATGGCAGTAAATTATGATGATGATAGATTTCAACAAGTAGAAAATGAAAAACAAGAACAATTGAATCAGTATAATCAAACTTATGATAACTTAATGGCGGAAAGAGAAGATTTAACAAATCAACAACAAGGTTTGGTAGAACAATGGCAACAAACACAAAATGAAAATCTTGATAAACAATTTCAATTTCAACAAGATTTAATCAATCAACAAAAAGCTGAAACTGAAAAAGCATATGAAAAAGAAGCAAAATCAGCTTATACTGATTATCAAAAAGAAGTTGATAGGTATGGTGTGTCAAGAGAACAACAAGTTGCTAACGGATTAGGAAATACTGGTTATAGCGAAAGTTCAAAAGTAAGTATGTATAATACTTATCAAAATAGATTAGCTACTGCAAAAGAAAGTATGGATAAAGCATATTTAGAATTTGATAATGCGATTAGAGAGGCACAACTTACTAATGATGTCACAAAAGCAGAAAATGCTTTAACAGCATTACAACAAAAATTACAAATTTCATTAGAGGCATTTAATTACAAAGACACAGCTACACAAAACAAATTAAATTGGCAACAACAAATAAATAGTGACTACTATAATCGTTATCAAAATGTTTTAGACCAAATTAATTATGAAAATGAGCAAGCTGAAGCAATACGACAATATAATGAGCAAATGGCTTTACAAAGAGAACAATTAGAATATCAAAAAGAACAAGATAGAATTGCACAACAACAATGGGAAAAAGAATATGCTTTAGCAAAACAACAAGCTAATTCTGGTGGCAATGGTGGAAATGGTAATGATTTAACAGAAGGACTTAATTTAGATTCTTTATCAGCAGAAGAATTTTCAAAACTGTACAGTACATATAATTGGTCAAATCATCAAATAAAAGAATTATTTAGATGGGCTAATGGTGGATATGGTAAAAAATCTGAAAGACAGCAAGATACAAATCTTATAATTGATTCGGTTGAAAATGGTTTAAAAAATAAAACTATGACAGAAGATGAAGCAACAATTATACTTTATGCACTAGGTATTAAATAGAGGTGATAATATGGCAAGTGCTTTAGATAAAATAAAAGCATATAAAGATAGACAAACAAATCCTTTGAATTATTTAAATACAAGCGGATTATCAGCATTAGATAAAATAAAGCAATTTAGAAAAGATAATCCTTATACTCCTGAAAAAGAAGAGAAAGAAGAAAAGAAGTCAACACCAGTAGATTGGAATAAAATAAAAGAAGAACAAAACAAGGTTTTATCTACGCCAGTTAATGTTAAAAATACATTAATAAAAGAATCTAAAAAAGAATTACCTATGAATTATACATTACCAACAACAAGTAAATTACCAACAAATTATAATCAAAATGTAATAGAGGAAGCCAACAAAAATGTCACTAATACAAAAGGCTGGAAAGGCTTAGATATTAGTCAAATTGTAAAAGTTCCAGAAAACTTTAAAGATGGATATCAATTCGGAGATATTACTAAAACAGCAGGTTCCACAATTCTAGATTTAGGAGCATCAACTACAAAAGGAATTTTTAGTCTTGGCGAAGGAATAGGAGATTTAGCTCAATATGGTGTGGCTCAAGCTAGTGACTGGTTAGGGGCAGATGATTTTGCTGACCAATTAAGAAAGAATGCCCAACAAGACGTAACTTCTATGATATTTAGTCCAGCTGAAAATTTATATGGCAAAAATTCTGTTGCTGGTGAGACAACTACTCAAGTAGCCGAGGGCGTCGGCAATGTATTAGGTATGGCTTACGGTGGAGGCGTATTGCCTAAATCAATGAGAAGTATAAATATAAATGTAAAGCCATTCAATATACCATTAAAAATACCTACTACATCAATAGTTAGTAGTATGGGTGGTGGAATGACTGAAGCCTATAACAACGGAGCTACAGATACAGAAGCTTGGCTTTATGGCTTAGGAAGTGGTTTTGCAGAAGGTTTTAGCGAGTCGCTATTCGGAGGGTTAGGCAGTAAATTTGCTAACGTATATGGCGGTGGTGCATTAGATGATGTACTAATTAAAAATGTTACTAAAAAAATAACTAATAGTACTATGAGAACACTTGCACAAAGTGGATTAAAAGCAGTTGGTGAAGGTGCTGAAGAAGTAATAAGTGGGTTAGGAAGTGCTATAGCTAAAAAACTAACTTATTTATCCGATGAAGAATTTGGTAAAATAGTACAAGATGAAAATTTATTAGAACAATTTGTTATGGGTACATTAACATCAGCTATTATGCAAGTTCCTAGTACTGTTAATGCTGTTAAAAATGGTACTGAATATATTGGGGAGCTACAAAAGAATATCGAGTCTAATACGACACAAAATACGCCAAAGACAGTATATGACTTGGTACAACAAGAAAAAAATAGTCAAAATGCTAATTTACCAATAGTAGATAATAATGGAAATAGAGTTAATTCTAATATTAATGTACGGAACAACTACAAAAGCTCTAGTTTCGACGATGATATGAGAAAATTTGAAAGCGGTAATTATACAACTAATGATACGCTTACGGTTTTGGATACTATTCCAGAATATTTTTACAATTTAGGTTATAACATAGATGGTCCACTTGTAATAAATATGAAAAAATTACAAGCAATAATGAGTGATAAGAAAGTGGTCAAGGAAGGCTTGAATCAACACGGAATAACAAGAGAGGTCATAGAGCAATTGCCTTATGCAATTTCAAATCCATTAAATGTCATAAAAAATCCAAATTATCGTAATAGATTTGTTATAGTAACTGAATTAAGTGATAAATATGGAGATATTGTCATTGTTCCTATCGAAATCGATGTAAATGGTAAGCAAAATAGAATAGTTTCTATCTATGGAAAAGAACAATATGATGGGAATGATAATCCTAATATAAAAGGATATATGGAACAAAACATAGAAAATATAGTGTATGATATTGATAATGATATGCAAAAAAAGAGTCGTCCGCTCGACGCTCCAATTGCGTTAAGGGACAACTCATTCAATAACAATATACCACAATCTAACAATAATGTCAAATCGGATATATCTACTAAATATTCTATGCAAAATAATTTAAATAATACACAAAAAATACCAACTCAAGAAGATATAAGGAAAATGGAATTGAAAGATACCAAATTACCAACTAGAAAAACATTAAATAATACAAAAAATAATCATATAAGCAATGAGTCCAAAGAAATTGCTCAAAAACTAAATGAAACGATACAATCAGATGTTATAAGTACAAAACAAAGAAGTTGGGTTGAAACTTCTACTGAAAGTGATGTATTAAAGAATAAAGTATTGATTAAAGATTTAGACACTTCTAAAATAAATTATGTTCCTATTAGTAACAAAACAACATTAGAAAAAGCTAATAGTAAATTGGATAACCTAGGATATGATAAAGCAGTAGAATATATACAATCAAAGTTAAATGATAGTAGTATTTCTTTAGAAGATATTGCATTGGCTGAAAGACTTATTCAAGAAAGTGCTAAACATGGTGATACGATGTTGGCAGCGGATTTAATCATGGATACCGCGATACTAGGAACAGAATTGGGACGAAAAACTCAAATTTTATCCATGATTCAAAGATTAACGCCAGAAGGACAATTAAAACATTTTCAGAAAATTGTTAAAAGAGCTAAAGCTAAAGGTGAAAAAAGTTTTCAAAATGTAGAAATTACTCCAGAAATGGTAGATTTAATTTTGAAAGCTTATAATCAAGATGGAACTTATGATCAAGCAGATTTAAATAGTAGAGTAGAACAGTTTAAACAAAAAGTAGCTGACCAATTAACTACTTCTAAAGCTGAAAAAATTAATGCTTGGAGATATTTGAGTATGTTAGGCAATCCTAAAACACATATAAGAAATTTATTATCAAATGTTGCGATGATGGGAACTACTAAAGTAAAAAATGCAATGGCTAGGACTATGGAAATGGCTTTACCAGCTGAAAGTAGAACAAAAACATGGAAAAAGCCAACACAAGTAGTTAGTGATTTTGCTAAACAAACAACAGCAGAAATGAAAGATATTATAACTGGCGAGGGAAAATATAGTGAAAAAGGCTCTATTGAAAGTAAAAAACAAATTTTTAAAAGTAAAACGCTAGAAAAGTTAAGTGATTTTAATAGTAATGCTTTATCGGCTGAAGACTGGTTTTTTAGTAAAAGAGCATTTGAAAGCTCATTAAGAGAATATTTGACGGCTCAAGGAATAAAAACGCAAACCGATATAGAAAATAATTCTCAAATAGTTGAAAAAGCTAAAATGTATGCACTAGAACAATCAGAAATAGCAACATTTAGACAATATAGTTGGCTAGCAAATCAAATTGGTAAAATTGAAAGAAAAAATGCAGGGACTAAACTGTTGGTTGGTTCAATGCTACCTTTTAAGAAGACACCAATAAATGTAGCTAAAGCAGGTGTTAAATATTCACCTATAGGTCTAATAAAATCAATTAGTTATGATGCATTTCAATTAAAAAGAGGAAATATAGAGGCTAGTCAATTTATCGATAATCTAGCTCAAGGAATGACTGGAACATCTTTGGCATTACTGGGATACGCTCTAGCAAAGGCTGGAATTTTAAATGGAGCTGGTGACGATGATAAAGAAGGAAAATATGATTACTATTTAGGAAAACAAAGCTATTCATTAAAAGTTGGTGGTAAAACCTTTTCAATTTCTTGGCTATCTCCAGTTGCTATGCCATTATTGGTAGGAGCAAATGCTTATGAAAAATTAGAAGAAGGAGAAGACTGGGATATGAATGTTATAGTCGATACTTTGGCTCAAACACTTGATCCGTTAAGTGAAATGTCATTTGTATCGAGTTTGACTGATGTCTTGCAATCATATCAAATGGGTTCGGCACAAATGATTTCTGAAATGGGACAAAATATTACTCAAAATTATATTAGCCAATTTTTCCCTACATTATTTAGTCAACTAGCTAGTACATTAGATGATACAAAAAGAAGTACATCAGCATCAAAAAATAGTCCGTGGAAGTTTGGTGAAGAGACTATCAGGAAAATTATGTATAAAATTCCTGGATTACGAAATCAACTTGAAGCAAGCACAGATATATGGGGAAATGAAATTAAACAAAATGAGAATATAGTCATGCGTGCTGTTGAAAACTTTTTAGCTCCTTATACTGCTAAGAATGATACTACTGATTATCTTGATAGAGAATTAAAAAACATTTATAATAAAACCGGCGAAACTGGTGTTATTCCAGGTATTCCACAAGGATATTTAAAATACAAAGATGAAACTTATTATATGTCAGCAGAAGAATATACAAAATATAAGAAAACTTACGGAACAATAGCAAATCAATATCTAAAGCAATTAATTGGTAACTCAAATTACAAAAATGCTAGTGACGAGGAAAAAGCTACAATGATAGAACAAATGTATAAATATTCTTCTGCCAAAGCTAATGAAGAATACTTTGAAAGCCAAAATATCGAATATAGTAGTGATGTTTTAAAAGATTTAGAAGCATTTGAAGAACTTAATATGAATAATACTCAAATTGCTGAATATGTTAGTTTGAATAAACTATCCTCTTCAATAAAAAATGATGATGATATTGATAGCATAAATAAAAAAAGCGAGATTTCAAAACTAATGGCAAATTCTAATTTGAATGATGAACAGCTAGCGTATTTATATGAAAAATATTATTCTAGTGAAGAAGCTCTAAAAAATGTTATGGATGCTAAAATACCAGTTAAAGATTTTATTAGATTTAATAGTCAAGAATTTACAACGGATTATTATTCTAATGGTACGGCAGTGCCTAATTCAAGAAAAAATAAGGTTATTAATTATGTTAACAGTTTAAATTTATCTATACCTCAAAAAGCAATGCTAATAAAAATGGAATATTCAAGTTATGATAGATATGATAGTCAAATAATCAATTATATTAATAACATGAATTATACTAAATTTGAAAAGGCGTCTATATTAAAACAGTTTGGTATTAATAGTTATGATACTTATATAATTAATCATATAAAGTCGTTAAATATTACATTACAAGAAAAAACCGAGATGTTAGAAGAGTTAGGCTTTACAGTTAGAAATGGTAGGGTGTATAGCTAATGAAACAAGATATGAACGGTGTTAGAACAGCACAAGATTTAGAACAAAAATATGACCTTGCAGGAATAGAACAATTAAAGAAAAATTATAATTCCCAAAATCAAGAAATAAAATCTGTAAATAATGAATTAAAAGAATTTGTTAATTCGGTTACCGAAACTATTGGAGAACTTCAAGACCAGGTTGATGGAAACATTACGACCTGGTTTTATTCTGGAGTTCCTACACTTCAAAATGAACCGGCTATTAATTGGACTACAGAAGAAGAAAAAAATAATCATTTAGGTGATTTGTACTACAATAAAGAGACAGGTTATGCTTATCGCTTTTCTTTAGAGAACAATATTTATAATTGGATTAAACTAACCGATTCTGATGTAACTGAAGCATTAGCAATTGCAAATTCGGCTAAAGATACAGCAGATAGTAAAAGAAGAGTTTTTTTAGAACAACCAGAACCACCTTATGAAAATGGTGATATGTGGATAAAAAATAATGAAATTTATATATGTCAGATTAGTAAAGGACAAGGTGAAACTTTTGCTGAGAATGATTTTATAAATAATTTAAAATATACTGATGATACTGTTGCTAATCAAGTAGGACAAAATTTGATAGTTTTGTCAGGTAGTGTTTTGGAAATTAAAAATGATGTTGATGAACATACAACTTTAATTACTCAAACTCAAACAGCAGTAAATGAGCAGGGTGAAGAAATTGGAATTTTAGGACAACAATATACTGAAGTACAACAGACAACAACTGAAATTCAAAATACTGTATCAAGCATTCAAAATGATATAGATACTAATTATTATAGTATTCAAAAAGTGAATGAATTAATCCAAAATGCCGAAACTGGATTAACAAATACATTTTTAAAAAGTGGAGGGAGCAATTTATTAAGAAATACCGCTCCTTTTTTTATGAGTAATGATAACGAAGCAGAATATTGGGAGGGCAATGTTAAACAAATGAAAGAAGTTAATAGTGTTAGTGGGTTTGCTTTATTACTTCAAAATGGAACATTGTCACAAACAATTGATTTATCGCCTAACACATATGCTATTAAATTTAAATATAAACGTTTATTATTAGCAGCAACTGCAAGTATTAAATTTAATGGTAAAACTATTGAATTAGATGAAGAAGGTACTATCGAAACGAATGAACAAGTTAATTCTGGTAAATTTGAGTTTAGAATTGATTGTGATTATGATGATGGATATGAAATTTATAATCTAATGATAAATATCGGCGAAGTTTCAATACCTTGGACACAAAATGCAAATGAAAGCACAAGTGATACGGTAAATATTTCTAAAGGAATAACAGTTAATTCAAATACAACAAATACAAAGGCAAAAATGGACAGCGACGGGTTCAGAGTAACAAATAAATCTACTGGAGAATCTGTTATGGAAGGAACGGACGAAGGCGGAAAGTTTAAAAAAGTAGAAGCTGAAAAAGGAACGATTGGCGGCGTAATAACTCAAAAAGTAGGAAATCAATCTTGGATAAGTGGGGTGTAATTATGATGAAACTAAATATACAATTATTTGCAGTATCAAAAAGTACTACATTTAATGAAAGTAATATAAATGAAGAAAAAAACACTTCATCATTAACAATTAATATTTATTTTAGTGCTAACAATAGTTCTACATTTTTTATCGATTATCCATTAAAATGTACTTGTAATGGCGTTACGCAAACGAAAGATGTATCTCATCCAAAAGGTGGAAGCTGTAGTGTTTCATTTACTTTTAATAATATAAAACATAACAGTGATGGTTCAAAAAGTGTATCTTGGTCTTGGTCTTGTGCAACAGGTACAAGTGTATTAGGAACAATTAAAGATAGTGGAACAAAAGAATTGACAAAGATAAATAGAGCGAGTGAATTTGATTTATCAAAAAGTAATACTGACACAATACCTTTTGAAACAAGTAGATCTTTATATATCAACAAAGAAAACGATAATTTTTATAATACATTAGAAATAAAATCTATATTTGTTGATAAAACCTATTATAGAGAGAATATTCAAGACGGCGAATATATTTTGACATTTACCCAAGAAGAGTTAAATGAAACGTTTGATTTGCTAACGTATTTAAATTATGGAATGTATGAATTAAGGTTAATCACATATGAAGATAGTACAAAAGAAGTTCCAATTGGTGAACCATCGGTGTTAAGTGTAATTTATACAATAATAAACGCCAATCCAATATTTAGTAATTTTGAATACGAAGATAGCAATTCAACTACAATTGCTTTAACTAATAACAGTAATAAGATAGTTCAAGGATATTCTACACTAAAAGTAACAATACCTGTTGAAGATAAAGCGATAGGACAAAAAGGAGCAACAATTAGTGGTTATAATATTGGAAATTATTCAGTTGCTTATTCTGATAGTACAGATGTAGTAAAAGAAATACCAAATTATTCAAGCGAAAATATTGTAGTATCGGCAGTTGATAGTCGTGGTAATTCTAAATCAATTACGAAATTATTTACTGATAATTTCATTAATTATACAGATTTAGTAATTCTAAATTGTGAAGTTAGTCGTGAAGATGAAATTGGAGAAAAAGTTAAAATTAAATTTGATGGTACTTGGTGGCAAAATAATTTTGGTGCAGTAAACAATGAATTAGTAGCAAATTATCAATATCAAACTGGCAGCGGAGAATGGATAAATGGAACAACGCCAATTACAATTGATACTACTGAAACAAATAAATTTAGTTGTGAACAATATATTGTTGGTGACACTGGAAATGGCTTTAATATTTCTAATTCTTATAATATCAGAATAATAGTTAGTGATAAATTATCATCAAAACCTAATACTAAAGAATTGATTGCTGGAGAGCCAGCAATAGCAATATTTGGAAATAAGATCGCATTACACAATAAATATGATGAAAGTAGACGTGATATACCAATTCAATTATATGGAAATTCAGATGTGCAAGGAAATTTTACTATTAATGGAAAAAATGTTTATCCAAATCAAAACATAATTTGTGTAACTAATTCTTCTGAATATATATTAAAAGAAACAAATGTATACGAACAAATACAAAATCTAGTTATTGAAAATCAATTAGGTAGTGATTTATCTTTAGTAGATAATGCTATTGTTATAGGAAAAGGCATATCTAAAGTAATTGCAAATTTTAGTTTAATGTATGATGGTAATGGTGGTGTTGGTAGTAAATTTGTAAGACTATCTAAAAATGAAATTGATAATGCATATAGAATGGTTTCTAAATCAACCTTTTCTACATCAGGAACGCAAAACTATAGAATTTTTATGGATAGTGGAGAAGTGTTAATTGATGTAGTTGAAGGAGATAAAATAATGCTTTTTGCTTATGGTACTAAAAATGATGAAATAGCAAGAAATGTATATAATTATTTTATATTTACTGTTAAAGCAGTAGCGTAAAGGTGAATTAATGCAAGAATTAACATTAAATCAAATAGCAGAATTTTTAAAATGGCTCGTCACTTTTGGCGGGTCTATTTGCACTATTCTATTTGCTTTCAAAAAGATATTAGATAAATCGATGCAACCAATACAAAAAAAGATAGATGTAATTGATATTCATCAATGTAAAAACTTTTTAGTAAGATTTCTTGCTGATGTTGAGCGTGGTCAAAAGATGGATGATATTGAAATTAAACGCGCCTATGATGTTTACGAACATTATACAAAAGATTTAAAGCAGAATTCATATATACACGATAAATGGGAACGATTGATGAAATGATATGGATTATTAAATTATTTTTAGGTAAAAAATATTTTATTAAATATACTGATAAATTAAAAAATGATGAAATTTTAGTTATAGGTCATAGAATTTATATTTCAAAAGAGGTGATAAGTAATGACAAATTTAGAATTAAAAAATAAATTGTTAGATATTGTTAACAATTATAAAACAATATACGGCATGGGTACGTGGGGTTGGGTAGTAACTCAATCAGCTATTGATAGAAAAGTTAAAGAAAGTTCATGGTGGACAAGTTCAAAAGTCAAAACAATATCGAAAGTGATTGACAAAGGCTATTTTATGTTCGACTGCGTAGGTTTAATTAAAGGTATTCTTTGGGGTTGGAATGGAAGCAATAAGATCTATGGCGGAGCAGGTTATGCTTGTAATGGAGTTCCAGACGTTAATACCGAAGGAATGTTGGCAAAATGTAAAAATGTTTCAACTAACTTTAGTAACATAGAAATTGGAGAATATTTATGGATGTCAGGTCATTGTGGAATCTACATAGGAGATGGTTTAGCAGTTGAATGCACTCCAATATGGAAAAATGGTGTTCAAATAACTGCTGTTGCCAATATAGGTAAAAAGAGTGGTTATAATTCTAGAACATGGACAAAACATGGTAAATTGCCTTACATAACTTATGAAAAAGAAGAAGTTGAAGAAGTTAAACAATATAAAATTATTGTGGATAAAATTCCAGTTTATACAAATTCAAGCAATGCTAAAAATAATAAATCTAGTGTAGGAACATGGAGTAAAGGAACTTATTACATATTTAATGAGGCTTATGGAATGATCAATATTACAAAAACTAAAGGACAAGCAGGTGCATGGATAAATCCTGCGGATAATGTCATTAAAGAAGTAGAGCCACCAAAGGAAGAAGTTGAAGAAAAGCCAATTGAAACTCCTACTGAAGAAGTTAAACCTCCAATTATTGAAGAAACACCAAAAGAAGATGAAGATAATATCGAAAAAGAGCCGGTTATAGAGGACAAACCTGATGAAACGATAAATAATACTCCAAATGAAGAAACTAACGGAAATGGTCAAGATAATGAAGAAATAGGACAAGAATTAGAAGAAACTACAAAAGAAAATAT
The DNA here is from genome assembly GCA_944332725.1 of uncultured Bacilli bacterium. Taxonomy (GTDB): domain Bacteria; phylum Bacillota_I; class Bacilli_A; order RF39; family UBA660; genus Faecisoma. Next base: position 423 of record CALVKO010000007.1, on the reverse strand, counting down.
TTTTGTAAAAATTATAAAAATCATTATTGATTTTATAATTGGAATTTTTAAAAGATAGGTGGTGGTAGAATGGAAATCAATGTAGAATTAATATTCTTATTAGTGCAAGCAATAATAACTGCTATATTAGGTGTACTTACAAAAGATAGTGTAATACCTAGCAAATGGATTCCAATTCAAAATATTGTTATTGGAATTATTTCAGGAATAGTTGCATTAGGTTTTAATCTATTTGCAAATGCACCAATAGCAATTGTAACTTGTTTAGCAATATCTCTTGGTGTTGGTGGCGGTTACGATGCTATTAGAATAAAAGATAAATAAAAAGGACCAGCTTCGGCTGGTTCTTTTTTTGTATAATAGGAAAGTTATAGAGCAAAAGTCAAAACACGTGGTAGTTTGCTATACGCAAAAAGGCAAGAT